>CAZTMY010000033.1:0-14512 GCA_964614895.1 uncultured Anaerolineales bacterium | reverse complement strand
GAACCAGGGTGAGATCAGGTCCGCCCCAGCGAAAGCTAGGTAAGCGTTCACGTCCAGCCCAACAACGCGCCTTGCCAGCCAGCGCAAGGCTACCGATGCGTACGCCAACGCCAAGGGAGCCCCGGGCGGGAGGTCGCGCATAGGCTGCGGGCGCTTGGCATACAGGGCCAGATCCGCAACCACACCAATCAACGCTAGCCACCAAGCAAGCCCGGTACCATCCACAAGATACCAGCCTGCTAGCCCTGTGGCGTGGACAAGCGCAAGCGACAGCCACCAGACAGCAGACCGCCGACTCGCCAAGCCCGTCGTGAGCCGACATATCCTGGGCGCCATGCCGACGATGACGACCGCGGTGCCCAAGCCCACGAATGACGCTGCCCACACACGCGCCGACGCCAGCCCGGAAAGCGCCGGCCTGGCCAGCACGTGCAACCCAGCCAGCGCCCAGCAAGCCGTTCCCACCCAACCCCACAAGGGAACGCGCGCGCCACGCCGCGCTAGCCCAACGGCTACACCCGCCGCGATCAACAAGCAAATCGCAGCGCTAGCTAGCAAGAGACCGGACCAACGCCATGTGGCAGAAGGCTCAACGGCATAGAGATAGGCCGCATCCAAAAGGTAACGGAGCAAGGATATCATGGCGAATCGGGACGCTTGGCACGCCCAAGCAGCCACGCTTGCGCGATCCACAAGCCCAGCGCTGGCAGAGCCTTGCTGGCATGGTAGAACACGTCCAATACGGGGGGATCGAGAGGGGTCCAGCGCATTGGCGCATGGTACGCGGCCATGCCTCCGGGATCGATGAACGTGTAGGGGGTCCAGGCAGCCACTAGCATGTAGGCCAGCAAGATCCACGGCGACCGATACCGATGATAGAGCACCACGAACACTGGTAGCAGCATCACATAGTGATGCTCCCAGACGTGATGGTACACCAGGAAATAGGAAGTGAACCAGAGACACGCCGTGAGCACCGGATCACGACGCCTCCCGGCAAAGGTAACCGCCAACGCGACGCCGAGGACAGCGGCGACCCACGCGCGCTGGATCCACACATGGGTCGCGCCTGACAGTGAGGGCCACAGGGCCGTTGTGACGCTATAGACAAGCTGGCGGACCCCCAGATTGCCAAGCTGCGGCGACGGCGTCCCCGAGGCGAGATTGCCAGCGAACCTCCACAGGCTGCCTGGATACCACAGGAAGTAGGGCACGGATGTGAACAGCACGGCCAGCGCCCCCACGAGCAGCACACGCCACTTCCTCTCTCGCAAGAGAACAGGCCCCAAGAGCGCAGTATTCTGCTTCCATATCAGGCTCGCGGCCCAGCTTACATCGAGCGCCCAGCGCGGCACTCCACCTCCAAGTGCCATGAGTACCAGTAGCACAAAGGCTCCCTGGATAGCCGAGAACTGGCCCAGATAGATCTCGAGATAGAAGGGCGTGAATAGCAGCCACATGGCCGCCAGGAGGGCGCGCTCCAAGCCATCGTGGCCCATCCGGTACGAGGCCCAGGCACAGGCCCACCACACGAAGACAACCAACATGACCCATAGGCGGAAGGCCCACAGTGGGGGGACAGCATTCAGCGCGACGCCCAAGGTATATGCCGGGAAGGGGAGATAACGATACGGCGTATAGCGAGGTACGACTACATCGATAGCGTCATTGTCGCTCTCGTAGACGCTTACGCCCGTGAGCACGTTGTGACCAGCCTGATAAACCGCGAAAAAGTCCCAACCTCGCCAGCCCCGCGTAGCCGTGGAGTCAAACGTGAACCGGTTCCAGAACCCGGCCCGCCACGAGATCAGCAGCGAAAAGTGGAACAGGAGCGCCACCAGGAGCAGCAGCTTGCCCCAAACGACACGCCGGTGCTGACTCCCTTGGCATAGGTCCATGTTCGTCCCAAGCTCAGCTTGCCATGGGTTGGCTACTGATTCTGAACCACCTCGATGAACGTCGCGATATTCTCGGCAGAGACGTCGCGCGGAATGGCATGTGTCGGCGCCACAATGTAGCCGCCGCCCTCGCCGATGGTTTCTATCATGTGCCGCATCACACAGCGGAGCTCATCTGGGGTCACCCGTGGAAGCACCTGCTGCGTGCTGATACCGCCATAGAACGTCAGGTGCTGGCCGAACTCCTTCTTGATGGACTGCACATCCATGACCTCGGGCTGGAACGTGTTGAAAATGTCAAGCCCCATATCGATGAGCTCGGGAAAAAGCTCGTCCACATCCCCGCACGAGTGCTGCATGACGTACTTGCCCGCGCTCTTGACGCGCTCGTACATGACGGCGACCCTAGGCTTGATAAAGCGGCGCCAGTGCTTGGGCCCCATGATCAGGCCCCGCTGCTGCCCCCAGTCATCCCCGAAGCGAACGCAGTCGATGTCCCAAGCTAGCAGATGATCGATGACCTTCAGATTGTACTCCAGGATCCGCTCCATAAGCTCATCCACAAAGCTAGGATGCAACACCATATCGGCCAGCACGTTCTCCATGCCCCGCAGCGTCCAAGCGCGCTCGAACATCGAAAAGCCAACGCCTGCGTGCCGGAAGCAGTCGCTATGTTCGGCTACGAGCCGGTCATAGCGCTTGGCATTGCGCTCCAGATCTGGTTCTGGAAACGTGTAGCCTTCCAAGGTTGGCTCTTTGAGCAAGATGTCGTGGACATTGCCGATATCCTTGTCGATAGTTCGGTTCCAGACAACGCCAAACCCATCCCGCCAGAAGTTCGGGCGCACCTCTTCAAAGAAGCCGTCCTCGGTGCCGGCCAGGTGATTGCCAACCGTATCCAGAAAGCCTTCGTCGCCATAGTAGGCTACCATCTTGGCATGCGCATCAACCGTGAGATCAAGCTGCCAGGGCGTAACATCGGGTTGCTCGTGCGCTAGCGCCATCAGGACCCGATCGCGACGGTTCATGGGCACCTCCTCGTTCGCAGTACATACGTTTCGCATACTAGCCATCGCACTGAGACGCGTCAAGGTGGCATGCCGCCGAGTGGGCGACTTTTGACATGCGTACGTTTCTGTGTTAGCATCGGGGCGTTCGCTGGAGGGTGTGAGCCTTCTCATCACGAGGGGCGGAGGGACCGGCCCGAGGAAGCCCCGGCAACCTGATGGGCGTGTGTGCCCTTTTGGTGCCAAGTCCGGCAGGCGCGACGGGCGCCTGGAAGATGAGAGGAATGGTAAGGCGTCTCCCGTCGGGGAGGCGCCCTTTTTTACTAATCGTCGGCGCCCGGACACGCCGAACGATCTTCTGTTAGTTACATAGTGGTAGGCGCTCGCAATGCCCGTCTTTGTCCCACAGTGGCACGCGATCTCTCTCGGCGGATTGCCCTACGTTAGCGCCGAGATCGCCTGGGATAGTGTCCTCCGGCACACCCGTGCTATCCCAGCCTGGCCACAGCTCCCGAGCCGATCCTTTCGCGAGGGCATGTATGCCCAGTTCTCGGAGCGCTTCCCAGGCATCATCTTGGACGACGACGGCCTGCGCGTGCGCGATAGTGCTGACATCGAGCGCTCGCTGGAGCAGCTCTACCTCGCCTATCTTGATAATGATCTGTCATTCGGCGCAACAAGTCCGGATTATGCTAGCGGCCTCGCCGCGCTCTTACAAGGGAAGGTCGCTCTGCCCAATGGCGTCATCGCGCTCAAAGGCCAAGTCACTGGCCCCATAAGCTGGGGGCTCTCGGTGATCGATGCCCAGCAACAGCCGATTCTGCGCGATCGCATCCTCGGCGATGCCGTCAGCAAGCATATTGGCCTCAAAGCGGCTTGGCAGGAACATCAACTCCGGCGCCACCATCCACAGACTATCATCTTCATCGATGAACCTTATTTGGCGTCTCTAGGCTCAGCCCTTGTGCAACTGAGCCGGGACCAGGTTTCCAGCATGCTGGAAGAAGTACTCCACGCCATCAGTGGCATCAAGGGCATCCACTGTTGCGGCGACGCGGACTGGGCCCTGGTCTTGGGGACCTCAGCCGATATCGTCAGCTTTGATGCGTACAGCTATGCCCCACGCCTGGCAGAGCACGGGCGCGAGGTCGCCGCCTTTCTGGAACGCGGAGGCATCCTCGCTTGGGGCATCGTCCCGGCCAGCGCCGCCGCGCGCTCGGAGACGGTAGATACGCTCTTGCAGCGCCTAGACGACAGCGTTGAACTACTGGTCAAGCAAGGTGTATCCCGAGAGGCCATTCAGCGCAGCGGCCTGGTATCCCCATCTTGTGGCCTGGGTCACCTCCAGCCGGAGCTGGCCGAGCGCATATTAGAGTTGACGCACGGCATCTCGTTGGCGATGCGACAGCGTCTGGGCCTAACGCGGGCTTCCATGGCCGCGCCCCGTCCGTAGGCAAAGGAGATCGTCTTGGGCATTCTCGTCGTGGGATCGATCGGGCTTGACAACGTAACCACTCCCTTTGGGCAACGTACCGATGTTCTCGGCGGGTCTTGTACGTATTTTGGCACCGCAGCCAGCCTCTATGACAAAGTAGCCATCGTGGGTGTGGTCGGTACCGACTTTCCGCAGGAGCATATCGCCTTTCTCCAAGGCAGACAGATCGATCTGCGCGGCCTTCAGATCGTCGAGGGCAGAACCTTCCGCTGGAGCGGGTGCTACGGCCAGGATCTCGACTTGGCCAAGACACTGGAGACGCAGCTCAATGTATTTGCGGGATTCCAGCCCACCATCCCGCAAGACCTTCGGCAGACGCCCTACGTCTTTCTGGCCAATATCGACCCCGATCTCCAGTTGGCCGTCCTAGATCAAATGGACTCGCCGCGCTTTGTGGCCCTTGACTCGATGAACTACTGGATCACGTCCAAGAGGGATCGCCTGGCGGAGGCCATGGCGTTGGTAGATCTCGTGCTGGTCAATGAGGACGAGGCCCACATGTTCACCGGAGAGAGTAACCTGATCACAGCAGCGGAGGCCATTCTCGCCCTCGGGCCTAGTGCCGTGGTGGTCAAAAAGGGTCAACACGGCGCTATGCTCCTAACGCGCGATGGCAACCTTCCACACCGCACCTTCTTCGTGCCAGCGTACCCGCTCACGTCCGTGGTGGATCCGACCGGCGCAGGTGACACCTTTGCGGGCGGGCTTATGGGACATCTCGCGCGTACCGGCGATCTTACGCTAGGTGGGCTTCGCCGTGCCGTCGTGCATGGCGCGGTCATTGCTTCCTTCACAGTAGAGGGCTTTTCCGTCAACGCGTTGCGCGATCTCACCATGGCTGACGTCGAGCAACGGTATGTCGACATGCTCTGCCTAACCCATTTCGACGTACCATCACCGGCGCTTTGCCACCCCTACGAGCAAAGTATCACCTAGCACCATGCAGGCCTCAGCCTGCAGAAAGGATATCACATGACCATTCCACACGACGTTCGAGACCTTAGCCTGGCATCTGCTGGGCTACGCCGCATCGCGTGGGCCGACCGCGAGATGCCCGTGCTTGGCATGATCCGCGAGCGCTTCCGCGAGGAAAAACCTCTTGAGGGACTCCGCCTTGCGGCCTGTCTCCACGTTACGACCGAGACCGCCAATCTGATGCGTACGCTCCAGGCTGGGGGTGCCGAGGTAGCTCTGTGCGCCTCGAACCCCCTCTCCACACAAGATGACGTGGCGGCTGCCCTCGTAGCCGAATACAACATCCCCGTCTTTGCCATCAACGGTGAAGATAACGATACCTACTACCAGCACATCGATCAGGTGCTGGACTTCAAGCCGCAGATCAGCATGGACGACGGCGCTGACGTCGTGTCCACGCTCCACAGCTCCCGCCGCGAGCTGTTGCCCGACATGATCGGCGGCACCGAAGAGACGACAACGGGGGTAATCCGGCTACGTGCCCTCCAGGATCAGGGCAAACTGGCCTATCCCATCATCGCCGTCAACGATGCTAACACCAAGCACCTTTTCGATAACCGCTATGGCACCGGCCAGAGCACGATTGATGGCATTCTGCGAGCCACCAACACGCTCCTAGCCGGCAAGACGTTCGTGGTCGCGGGGTACGGCTGGTGCAGCCGCGGCATTGCCATGCGAGCGCGTGGCATGGGCGCTCATGTCATCGTGACCGAAGTCGATCCGCTGCGCGCCCTAGAGGCCATCATGGACGGCTACCGGGTAATGCCCATGCAAGAAGCCGCGGCGATCGGCCACATCTTTGTGACCTCTACCGGCGACAAGAACGTGATAGATCGACAGCATTTTGATGTCATGCGAGATGGCGCCATGGTCGCGAACGCGGGCCATTTTAACGTCGAACTGAATCTAGAAGCGCTGGCCGAGATGGCTACCGAGATCACAGAGCCCCGATCCTCGGTTCAGCAGTACCATCTTGCCGACGGGCGCGTCATCAACGTCTTGGGCGAGGGGCGCCTCGTCAACCTCGCGGCCGCCGAAGGCCACCCGTCAGCAGTGATGGACATGTCCTTTGCCAACCAAGCCCTCTCAGCCGAGCACATCCTCAAACACCATGAGACCATGGGAAAGGCCGTCTACTCGGTTCCGGCAGACATCGACCGAAACATCGCGCGGCTCAAGCTAGAGTCGATGGGCATCGCTATCGACGTGCTGAGCGAAGAGCAGCGACAGTATCTGGCATCCTGGGAATCGGGCACATAGGCGCAACGCGCCATCCGTACAGCTCACGCAAAGAGAGGCGATATGAGCACTTTTCTGACATCACCCAAGCATCTCTTCACCAGCGAGTCCGTGGCCGAGGGACACCCGGACAAGATATGCGATCAGATCTCCGATGCTGTCCTGGACGCCGTGTTCGAGAAGGACCCGATGGGCCGTGTGGCTTGTGAATGTGCTACCACCACGGGTATGGTTCTAGTCACCGGTGAGATAAGCACCTCCTGCTACATTGATATCCCGACAATAGCGCGCAAGACCATCAAGGAAATCGGCTATACCGACGCAGAATACGGCTTTGACTATCACACATGCGCGGTGTTGACAGCCATCAAGGAGCAGTCTCCCGACATTGCCCTGGGAGTTGACTCAGCCCAGGAAGCCAAGTCCGGCGAGATGGCTGACGAGGACATCGAGAAGGTGGGCGCCGGCGACCAAGGCATGATGATCGGCTACGCCTGCAACGAAACGCCCGAGCTGATGCCCATGCCCATTCTGCTTGCCCACAAGCTGGCACGGCGCCTGGCGCTAGTGCGCAAGAACGGCACACTGCCCTACCTGCGCCCTGATGGCAAGACCCAGGTCACCATCGAGTACCGCTACGGCCAACCCGCCCGGGTGGACGCCATTGTCATGGCGGCCCAGCATTCCCCGGACATTGCGACAAAGCAGATCCAAGCCGATCTCCACGAGCATGTCATCAGACCAATGATCCCGGACGGCATGCTCGATGACGACACGCGCTACTTCATCAACGCTACCGGCCGCTTTGTGGTTGGCGGACCCCAAGGCGATGCTGGCCTCACGGGCCGCAAGATCATGGTCGACACCTACGGGGCCATGGTGCCTCACGGAGGGGGCGCGTTCTCGGGCAAGGATCCGACCAAGGTTGACCGCTCTGGAGCCTACGCGGCACGCTGGGTAGCCAAGAACCTAGTCGCAGCAGGTTTGGCAGACAGGGTTCAGCTTCAGATCGCGTATGTCATCGGCGTCGCGCATCCTGTCTCCCTGAACATCGAGACCTTTGGGACAAGCAAAGTGGACGATCGTCGCATCGAAACCTTGGTGCGAGACCACTTCGATCTGCGTCCCGGCGCCATCATCCAGCAACTAGACCTACGCCGCCCCATCTACCGCCCCACGGCCGCCTATGGCCACTTTGGGCGAGACGACATCGACGCCCCCTGGGAAAGGACTGACCGAGCCGATGAGCTCCGGCAGGCAGCCGGGCTCTAGGCAACACACCACGGCAGCTTGGGGAGGGGCGGAGGAGCACAGCTCCTCCGCCCCTCCCAGCATCTTGCCGTCATGGACCCAGCACCCTATACTGAGACATATGGAGGCGTGAGCCGATTCTGCCAGGAGGCTATTCATGATCACCCATATCAGATTCGGAACCGATGGCTGGCGCGGCAGCATCGCCGAGGACTATACCTTTGAGGCCGTGCGCTACTGCGCGCAAGGAACGGCTGATCATATCATCAACGAGGGCCTGGCAGATCGAGGCATGATCGTCGGCTATGACATGCGATTCCGCTCGGAGGATTTCGCCCGGGCCGTGGCTGAAGTCCTGGCCGGCAACGGCATCAAAACCTACCTAGCGGATCATCCCGCACCTACCCCCGTCTTGTCGGCCAGCATCATCCCACACAAGGCCGCGGGCGGCATCTGGATCACCGCCAGCCACAATCCTCCCACCGACAATGGGTTCAAGCTGCGTTCGTCCTATGGAGGCGCAGCCGCTCCTGAGACGTTACGCCAGGTCGAAGAGCGCATCCTCGCCGCGCAGCAAAGCGGAGGCGTAAAGACCTTGGACTACGATCGCGCCCAAAGCCAAGGCCTTGTGCAACTCTTTGATCCCGACCAGGGCTATCTCGAGGGCATCAGCAAGCTCATTGAGACCAAGCCTATCCGCGATGCCGGGTTCCGCGTGCTGGTCGATCCTATGTGGGGCGTAGGTCAGCAATGGTTCACCAGGCTGCTCAGCGGTGGTCGCACGAGTATCCGTGAGATCCACGCTGAGCGCAACCCGTTATTCCCTAACATGCGTCGCCCCGAGCCCATCGAAGAGAACCTTCAGGATTTGCTCGCCGAGATCCCCTCATGGGGCGCCGATGTGGGGCTCGCTACGGATGGCGATGCCGACCGCATCGGCTTGGCTAGCGAAAAGGGCACCTTTATCAATCAGCTACAGGTCTATGCGCTATTGGCCTTCTACTTGCTAGAAGTGCGTGGCATGAGGGGACCGCTGGTGCGTACCATCAGCACCACCGTCATGGCCAACAAGCTTGCCGAGCTCTATGGCGTGCCAGTCTATGAGACTGGTGTTGGTTTCAAGTACGTCGCCCCCGAGATGATGCGTGTGGACGCCATCATGGGGGGCGAGGAGAGCGGGGGCTTTGCCTTTGCCAACCATATCCCCGAGCGCGACGGCATTCTCGCCGGTCTTTACCTCCTGGACCTCATGGTCCAGATGAACATGAAGCCGAGCCAGCTCATCGAGCATATCTACTCCCTCGTGGGCGCACACTACTACCAGCGAATCGATCGTCCCCTTGATCCGAAACACAAGGCAGAGGTCCAAGAGCGCGTTCGCGCCGCCAGGCCCGATCACATCGCCGGCATGAAGGTCAACGAGATCGTCACGCTGGATGGCTTCCAGTACCGGCTGGAAGACGGCGGATGGCTGCTGATCCGCTTCTCTGGCACAGAGCCGGTCATCCGCGTCTACTGCGAGACAACCCACGAGGACAAGGTCGATGCGCTCTTGGCCGAGGGGCTAGCTATTGCCGGGCTTGGGGCATGACGCAGGCGCTCCTGTATGATACGCACTGCCACCTGGAGTCGCCTCGGTTCGCGAGCGACCGGGAGGACGTGATCGCTCGGGCCCGAGCGGCGGGCGTTCGCGTCATGGTCACGTGTGGCACAGACCAGAGCACGAGCCAAGAGGCTGTTGAGTTGGCCGCTGATCACGGCGACATACTCGCGGCCGTAGGCGTCCACCCTCACGAGGCGCAGGCATCTGCGCTAGCTTCGCAGAGCGCCGACGAGCGATCAAAGGCCCTGGAAGCTCTGCGAGAGTTGGCGCACACACCATACGTTGTGGCCATCGGTGAGATCGGGCTGGACTACCACTATGACTTCTCGCCGCGGCCCGTGCAGATGGCCGTGCTGCAACAGCAACTCGTGCTGGCAGCGGAGATGAACCTGCCCGTGATCTTGCACACCCGTGAAGCAGAATCTGACCTGCGCACCGTCCTAGATCAAGCGCCTGATACCCTTCAGGGCGTGTTACACTGTTTTCTCTCGGATCGCGCTATGGCGACGTGGGCGTGGACACGGGGTCTCTACCTGGGCTTTGGCGGGGCGGTGACTTTCAAGAACGCCAAGCATCTCCAGGGCATCGTAGCGGAGACACCGCTCGACCGCATCCTCATCGAGACCGATGCGCCCTATATGACGCCATATCCCCTTCGCGGCAAGCGCAACGAACCGTCACACGTGGGACTTGTGGCCGAACGCCTTGCGCAGATCCGCGGTTGTGAGCTATCAGAGATCATGGAGCGTACGTTCGAGAACGCCATTCGCCTCTTTGGGCCGTCTCACCATGGTAGCTGACCTGAGCATCGTCATTGTGAACTGGAACGTGGGCCAGCTCGTCTGCCAGGCCCTGGAGTCGATCTACCGCAGCCCGTCTGCGCACCAGATTGATGGCCACTTGTGGCTCGGAAACGTCTCTACCTCCATCGTCATCGTAGATAACGCATCCCACGATGATAGCGTCAGGCAGATCCGCACGGCCTATCCCAACGTAGCCATCGTCGAGAGCCCGATCAACCTCGGCTTCTCGGCAGGCAATAACCTTGCGCTCCGTGACTGCAAGAGCCCCTACGTGCTCTTGCTGAATCCCGATACCGAGATCGTAGGCGATGCCATCCTAGTGTTGATCGACCATCTCCAGAAGCACCCCGCCGTAGGAGTCGTGGGGCCTCAGCTCCGATATGGGGATGGCAGCTACCAATCGTCGCGCAGACGGTTCCCCACCTTTTGCACAGCAGTGTGGGAAAGCACACTCCTAGCAGAGTGGTTCCCGCAGAATCCCTGGCTGCGCCGTTATCACATGGCCGACACGCTCAACGATCAGTCCCAGCCCGTAGACTGGGTCAATGGTGCGTGCATGCTCGTCCGAGGAATAGTCTTTGCCGAGGTAGGCTTTTTCGACGAGGGCTTTTTCATGTACAGCGAGGAGCTCGACTTGTGCCGGCGTATCAAGGATGCCGGCTGGGAGGTCTGGTACCAACCACGCGCGGTGGTGATCCACCACGAAGCACGCAGTAGCGATCAGGTTAGTGCCCTTAAGCACATCCGCTTCAATGTCAGCAAGATTCGCTACTTTGCCAAGCATCACAGCCGCCTTGCCGCGCAGGTGTTGAGAGCGTATCTCCTTGCCGATTACGCCATGCGCTGGCTGATCGAGGCCATCAAGGGCTCTCTCGGCCACAAGCGCACCCTAAGGCGGCGACGTATGCAAACCTACGCGGCGGTGCTCCGATCGCGCCTGGCACCAGCCTCGACTCTCACGGGGGAACCGTGACGCGACCGCTACGCTGTCTGACGATCACCGGCGAGTATCCGCCCATGCAGGGCGGCGTAGCTGACTTTACATACATCCTTGGCCAGCATCTGGGAGAGCTCGGTCTTGACGTCCATGTGCTTACATCCGTCAACGCAGCATCGTCGCGCAGAAGAGACCCGAGGGTGTACCCGATCGTCGAGGACTGGGGCTGGCAGGGGCTGTACGGAGCTGTTGGGAGACTCGTTCACCAGCTTGAGCCAGATGTTGTTAGCATCCAATACCAAGCAGCGGCCTACTCGCTGCACCCCGCCATCAACGCTCTCCCTCTACGCTTCATGGGCACACCCATAGTCAGCACCTTTCACGATCTGCGCGTGCCCTACTTGTTTCCCAAAGCAGGTCCGCTACGCAAACAGGCTATCTGGCTTCTCGCGCGTCACAGCCGGGCGGTCATCGTCACCAACGCCGAAGATCGCGCCGCTCTGGCCGACCGAGGCCGAATGCCACCCATCCATGAGATTCCAATTGGGAGTAACGTCGCCAAGCGGTTACCGGAGGGTTTCGATCGGGCGCAGTGGCGCGCCACGTGGGGATTGCCCAGCTCTGCCATGGTATTGTGCTACTTTGGCTTTCTCAACCCGACCAAGGGCGGCGAGGACCTCATACGCTGTCTGGCTTCCCTTGTCCGCCGAGGCGTCGATGCGCACTTGGTGATGATCGGCGGCGCCATAGGCGCCAGCGATCCCGCCAACGAAGCCTATCTCGCCTCGGTGTTGCGGCTTGTCGCCGATCTGGGATTGCACGCCCGTGTGCATTGGACCGACTACCTGCCCGACTCGGAGGTGAGCGTGGCCTTTGCGCTCTCGGATCTGTGCGTGCTCCCTTACCGCGATGGCGCTTCGCTGAGGCGTGGTAGCCTGATGGCGGCGCTAGCGCATGGGCTGCCCATCCTCAGCACCGAGCCACAGTTCCCGGTTCGCGAGTTCCGCGATGGGGAGAACATCCGCCTGGTGCCCAGAAACAACCCATTAGCTCTCGCACGCGCAGCGCTGGAGCTATGGCAGGATCCGGACGCTCTCCGAAGGCTGGCTCGCGGCGCCAAGGAGCTCTCTGCTCGCTTTGACTGGCGCGAGATCGCCAAGCGCACGTTGGAGGTGCTGCATGCCGCAGCGCGATTCGAGTAAAGGGGCATCCGATGCCGGAAGATGTGCCAACCTCAAACGAGGAGGCTGGCCACTCACCGTCATCATCGCCTTGTATCTGATACTCGGCACAACGTACAGCGTGGTGACGCCCATCTTTGAGGCGTCGGATGAGCTGTGGCACTACCCGTTCGTCCGGCATCTGGCCACGGGCGGCAGGTTGCCAGTCCAGCGTCCCGGCCAACTAGGCCCCTGGCGTCAGGAGGGAAGCCAGCCACCACTCTACTACGCTCTCGGTGCGCTGATAACGTGGCCCATCGACACCAGCGACATCGACCAAGTCCGCTGGCTCAACCCCCATGCCGACATTGGCGTAACCACGGCCGATCGCAACGTCAACATGGTGATCCACACAGAGGCGGAACGCTTTCCCTACCGCGGAACCGTACTAGCAATACACGTCGTACGCTGGCTATCAGTACTCATGGGAGCCGGCACGGTGGTGTTGGCCTATCTGCTGGCACAAACCCTCGCGCCTGACGATATGGTGCTGGCACTGGGGGCGACGGCCATCACCGCGTTCAACGCCATGTTCCTGTTTATCACATCCTCGGTGAACAACGATGCCCTCGTCGCCATGCTATGCGCGCTAGCACTCTGGCTGATGGCACGTTACGTCTGTATACGGCCCCATTGGCACCAGTGGGTCCTGCTAGGCGCGGTGCTTGGCCTGGCCACTCTTGCGAAAACGAGCGCCCTAGGGATGCTTGCCTTGGCAGCCATAGCAGGAATGGCCGTAGCGAGACGTCAACGCTCCTGGAACTCACTGTTCATCGCCGGGATCAGCATCGCCCTGCCGTTCGCGTTGCTGACCGGGTGGTGGTTCTGGCGCAACTGGCGGCTCTACGGCGATCCAACCGGCTTGAAGGCCTTTGTGAGCATCGTAGGAGCGCGCTACCCTCAGCCGACACTGCGACAACTCGCAGGAGAGTGGCAAGGCTTTGTGATGTCGTTCTGGGGTCTCTTTGGCGGAGTCAACGTGCCAGCACCAGGTTGGGTGTACACACTCTTGACGCCAATAGGAGCCCTAGGCCTCTTGGCGAGCCCTTTGTATCTCTACCGCCTCAAGAGCCAGGAGCGATTGGAGGCGACCAAACTAGTACAGTTCGGCTTGGTAGCGCTGTGGCCATTGATCGTGCTGGCATCACTGGTTCGATGGAACATGATGACCATTGCCAGCCAGGGCCGTCTGATGTTCTCGGCGCTCACGGCCCTCAGCGTTCTAATGGCCATGGGACTATCAGCGATATTTCCCCATAAACTGCGCGCTATCGGCCCAGCAATCTTGTCCAGCACCCTGCTGGTGGTTGCCGTCTTGACGCCCTTTGTCATCATCGCTCCAGCATATGCCAGGCCGCCGATTCTCGATGAGCAGGACCTCCCGCCCATGACTATCCTCAACGCTGATTTCGGTGGTAAGATGGTGCTATTAGGCTATCATCTCCAGAGCGATACGGCAGCGCCGGGTGACCCCGTGCCCGTCACCCTTTACTGGCGCGCGCTGGCGCCTATGGAACAGGACTATTCGGTGTTCGTGCATCTCGTCGGCGAGAACGATTTGATTGTGGGACAGCGCGATATGTACCCGGGGCAGGGCACCTTTCCCACCTCGCTGATGCAGCCCGGCGACATCATCGCGGATACGTACGTGCCGCGCATCGCTCCCACAGTCATGACGCCCAACTTGCTAGAAGTGCGCGCCGGCCTTTACCAGCTCGACACGGGCAAGAGACTGATGCTCTCGGACGGATCAGACGACGCAGTCCGGTTTGGCGAGATTGCGCTGCCGGAATACCGGGAGAATGGTATCCCCAACCCCTTGGCTCTCAATCTGGAAGACCGAGTCATGTTAGTCGGCTACAGCCTGCAGAACAGCGCCGCCGCGCCAGGCGAAGCGTTCCATCTAACGCTCTACTGGCGTGCCTTGCGCGACCTGACGCTGAATTATACCGTTTTCACGCAGGTAATCGGCCCAGACAACAGCATCTGGGCGCAGGTCGATAGCTGGCCACAAGACGGGGCCTCTCCAACATCGACTTGGCGCAAGGGACAGCTCGTCGAGGATTCCTACAGCCTGCGCGTCA
>CAZTMY010000032.1:7042-14520 GCA_964614895.1 uncultured Anaerolineales bacterium | reverse complement strand
CCACGGCCTCGTCCGGCACATAATGCACCATCACGCCCGTATGTGTGATCTCGCCGCGCTGGTAAGCTTTGTAGGCGCGCTCAATAGCATGGGTGCCGGGGAATGTACCCGGGAGTGCTGGGTGGATGTTGATAACACGCCTGCGAAAGTGCTGCAAAAACGCCATGCTGAACACGTGCATCCAACCAGCCAGAGCAACAACGTCGGGACGATAGCGAAGCAGAATGGCTGCGAGATCGGCGTCGTACGCCTCGCGCGTTCGACCCCATTGTCGGTAGCTCGCCAACGGATGATATAGGCTGGGGATACCCTGGCTTATGGCTCGTTGCAGACCATAGGATGTCTTACGATTGGCTACCACCGCGACAACCGCTGCATCCGGAAGGCTACCAGTTGCACATGCGTCCATGATAGCTTGCAGATTGCTACCATAGCCAGAGACGAGCACCGCAATGCGCCTCACGACAGGATCACCCGCATCACGTTGGGGCCCTGTGCATTCGGGCCAGCGATTACCTCACCGATGGGGACCAGCTCTGGCAGCAGCTCTTGCGCTTTGGAACCGTCATCTGCCGACAGCACAAACACCATGCCAATGCCCATGTTGAAGACGCGGTACATCTCGTCATGATCAACGCCTCCTTCTCGCTCGATCAACTGAAAGAGCGGGGGCACCTCCCACGCCTGTCGTCTTACCACCGCGCCCAGGCCGTCGGGCAGGATCCGCGGGAGGTTATCGGGGAAACCGCCTCCAGTGATGTGCGCTATACCTTTGATATCGACCGTGCCCTTGAGGATGCGATAGTCTGGCAGATACGACCGGTGCGGCACCGTCAGCGCCTCTCCCAGCGTTGTCCCTAGTTCAGACTCGTGCCTCAGCCAACGTTCCTCCTCGAATACACGCCTAACGAGCGAGAACCCGTTGGTGTGCAACCCACTCGACGGCAGGCCGTATAGCAGATCACCCGCTACGATATGGCTACCATCGATGATCTGATCGCGTTCCACAATGCCGATGATGGTGCCCACGAGGTCCATTTGGCCCTCGCAGTACACCCCTGGCATCTCTGCAGTCTCACCGCCTATCAATGCACATCCGGCCTCGCGGCAAGCCGCCGCTGCCCCGGACACTAAACGCGCTACCTGATCGGGGTTCAGCGCTGGCATCGCTACATAGTCTAGGAATAACAGCGGCTCCGCGCCCTGGGCTAGGATATCATTGACGCAATGATTGACGATGTCCCGTCCTAGATTCTCATAGCGATCCATAGCAGCACTGACCGCCGTCTTGGTACCTACGCCATCCGTCGATGCAACCAACACAGGCGAGCACATCGCCTGCAATCGCCGCGCATCCCACAACCCGCCAAACGCGCCGATCCCGAGCAGAACTTCCGGGCCGTAGGTAGAACGTACCGCGGCGCTCATCAGATCTACGGCGCGGTTTCCGGCATCGATGGTGACACCCGCCGCCTCATAGGCACTCTTACCGCTCATGGGACCTCTGCTCCGGGGAGACCTTTCGCGCCGATGTCTGTGCGATACATGACACCGGGCCAGTGAATACGTTCCACTGCCTTGTAGGCACGAGCCATGGCATCCGAAAGTGTATCTGCCCAAGCTGTCACGCCCAAGACCCTGCCGCCATCAGTAAGCACCCGCCCGTCCTCAAGCCGTGTCCCGGCGTGAAAGACGACGGTGTCCTTTTGCGCCATCGCCTCTTCAAGGCCCTCGATGGGCAAACCCTTACGGTAGCTAGCAGGATAGCCGCCCGAAGCCATTACGACGCACACGGCGTACTGGTCACGCCACTGCACGCGGATCTGGTCCAGCTGCCCATCGATGCAGGCCTCCATGATCTCCACCAGATCCGTCTCCAGGAGAGGCAGAATCACCTGCGTCTCGGGATCGCCAAAACGGCAGTTGAACTCCAGCACACGGAAACGGTCCGCCTCTAGCATGAGCCCAGCATAGAGCACGCCCACGTACCTACAGCCTTGCGCTCTTAGGCCGTCTACTGCGGGTTGCAGCACCTGTTCCATCACGCGCTCGACGGTAGCGCTATCCACCAACGAGGCAGGCGCATAGCAGCCCATGCCCCCTGTGTTGGGGCCCCGATCGCCATTGTAGGCCGCCTTGTGGTCTTGGGCCACTACCATAGGGACCACCGTCTCGCCATCGGTGAAGGCAAGCACCGATGCCTCTTGCCCGGTTAGGCAATCCTCGAGCACCACCGTGTCGCCCGCCGAGCCGAAAGCGCGCTCTTTCATGATCCTGTCCAGCGCACGTTGGGCCTCGTCGTCGGTCTGGCAGACGATAGCGCCCTTGCCGGCGGCCAGGCCGCTCGCCTTCACCACAATAGGAGCGCCGTGCGCCTTAAGGTAGTCTTGCGCTGCCTCATAGTCGTCGAACGTAGCATAGGCGGCGGTAGGAATCCCGTGCGCCGTCATGAAACTCTTGCTAAAGGCCTTTGACGCCTCGATCTGTGCGCACTGCTCGCTTGGCCCAAACACACGGATTCCGTCCGCGCGCAACGCGTCGGCCAGACCGGCAACCAATGGTACCTCGGGACCAACAACCACTAGATCATATCGCTCCTCGTGGCAGTGTTGGCTCAGAGCAGCAACGTCGTCCGCTGCGATGGGGATGTTGGTCGCTATCGCTCCCGTACCCGCGTTCCCTGGCGCCACATACACGGCGCTCACCCCCGGCGAACGGGAAAGAGCCCACGCCAAGGCATGCTCGCGCCCACCTGAACCTACCACTAACACGCGCATAATCGCTATGTCTCCTCTTTGGCGCCAGTGGGCATGAACCCTCCCGCGCGCTTCTCAAAGGGGTAAGAGCCGGTGAAGCAGGACACGCAGTAACTGGATATGGGACGTCGCACCGCCTTGATCATGCCTTCCAGGCTGAGATGCCCAAGCGAGTCCGCGCCGATCTTCTGGCGGACCTGTTCCACGGTGAGGCGATGGGCGATGAGCTCATCGTAGGTTGCCATGTCCACTCCCATAAAGCAGGGATGCCTGATGGGCGGCGAGGAAATGCGCATATGCACCTCGCGCGCTCCCGCCTTGCGTAGTAGGTTCACGATAGGGCCGCTAGTGGTGCCTCGCACAATGCTGTCGTCTACCACAACAACCCGCTTACCATCCAGAAGCTGAGATAGTGGGTTGAACTTGAGCGCGACGCCAGCCCGGCGGAGCCGGTCGTTGGGTTGGATGAAAGTGCGCCCGATGTAGCGGTTTTTCACCAGGCCCTCACCGTAGGGAATGCCAGATTCCTGTGCATAGCCAACGGCCGCCGCTGTCGCAGAATCTGGAACACCCATGACCAAGTCCGCATCCGCCGGATGCTCACGTGCAAGCTGATGCCCCAGCTCTTGGCGTACTTGCTGGACCAGTTGCCCATCCAGGATGCTATCGGGGCGTGCAAAGTAGATGTACTCAAAGATGCACAGGTTAGACTTGCCTGGCGGCACGCCCTCATGACGAACGACGCCCTCCGGCCCGAACTCCAGGATCGCACCCCGGGGGATTTCCTCTATATCATGCGCGCCAACCGTCTGCAGCGCACACGATTCAGACGCCACCACCCAGCCACCATTAAGCTGACCCATGCTCAGCGGTCGGAAACCCCACGGATCACGGATGGCGTAGAGTCGGTCCTTCGTGAGCATGGTGATAGAGTAAGCGCCCATGGCCTTAGTCATGAGATGGCGTATCTTGGCTGCCCATGTGTCGCCGGGAGCGCCAGCTAGCAGCTGAATTATAGTCTCGGTGTCGCATGATGAGGCCAGACCAACGCCGCGCTCGAACAGCTCCTCACGCAACTCGTCCGAGTTCACCAGATTGCCATTGTGCGATATGCTGACCGGCCCTAGCCGCGATTCTAGCAGGAAGGGCTGTGCGCTCAATCGCCGGGAAGAGTCCGCCGTCGAGTAGCGCACATGACCAATGGCGATGTGCCCCTGCAAAGGAGCGAGGTTCTCCTCCTTGAAGACTTGCGACACCAAGCCCATGTCTTTGTAGAGGGTAGCGTGGTCCCCATCAGAGACTGCGATACCTGCGCTTTCCTGCCCCCGATGCTGCAGGGCATACAAGGCAAAGAAGGTGATCTTGGCCACGTCCTCGCCTGGGGCATAGATGCCAAAGACGCCACATGCTTCCTTGGGCCTGTCGTCAGGCAGCTCCACAAGCTGCATTGTCATGAATTCCTCGCTAGGCGCGAGCTTGCCCGCACCTCTTGATCATCGGTGACGATCGCTTCGGTAAGATCGCTCTGGTAAGCTCTCAGCCGCTCACGCAGCTCCGAGTCCCCGAGCGCCAGGATCTTGGCTGCGGCAAGCGCGGCTGCGCCAGGCTCCAGCACGAGGAGGGGCGCTACGCCGCTGGGCATGCGCAACGATGAGAAGACGTCGGCCCCAGCAAAGGCGCTCGACATGGGAGGGCAGGTGATAACCGGCCAGGTCGTGTTGGCGTCCACCATGCCTCCAAGAGCGTTGGAACGGCCAGCGACGGTTACGATCACGCGAGGGCCCTCGTCCTGCTCGTATGCTGCCAGCATGTCGAGGACATGTCGAGCCGACTTGTGCGCAGAAGCTACCCGCATCTCGCTGGAGACACCAAACTCTTCCAGCGCGGCTGTGATGGCCTGGGCATGCGGTATATCGCTCTTGGAGCCCATGATGATCACAACCGAGGCCATGCTACCTCCTTGAGCTGCTCAATCTATCCACTCACTTGTAAGCTCGGCGACTTGTAGGTACTTGGTTAGGAGCTCGGCCAGCCGCTCGTCGGTCACCTCTGGCATCTCGCGGTAGATCTGCTTATCCAGCATCCGGCTTCGGTCACCGCCAGGCCAGATACGCCACGAGTCATTGTCAATGACATCAGCCACCAGCAGGGCACCATCGTCCGTGCGCCCGAACTCGATCTTGCAGTCGACCAGGACCACGTCCTGCTCGGCCCATTTGCTTTCGAGCACCGCGAATACCTCACGCCCGGAGGCCCGCATGGCTTCGATCTCGGCCGGCGTGGCGACGTCCATCTCCACAATCTGCTCGTCCGTTACCAAGGGGTCATGAGCCGCGTCGTTCTTGTAAAAGAACTCGACCAACACGGGCTCAAACCGCGTTCCCTCTTTTACATCGGGATGACGCCGAATGTATGACCCCATCGCGATGCGGCGCATCACGACTTCGAGGGGGATCATGTCGCAACGCCGAACCACGTTTACGACGTCATCTACTTTGCCCACATAGTGCGTGGCCACACCGGCCTCGTTGAGCACCTCGAACACGTTCGAAGTTGTCTCACAGGCGGCCGCGCCTTTGCCAGGCAGCACGTTTCGCCGCGCGCCATCCCCTGCCGATAGGTTGTCTTTGTGCATCATGTAAATGAGCGTCGGGTTGTCAGGATGCGCATAGATGACTTTGGTCTTGCCTTCTGCGAGCTTGGGACCGAATCGGATCTCTTTCTCGCCCATCTTTTTCTCCTCCTGCGTCATTCCACGTCGCTCGAACCCAATGCCTCACGTACCTTGGCCGCCATAAGTCGGCTCCGCGTGGGGGCATCACCAGCGGTGGCGCCAACGGACATCACCTCACGGATCTCATCTGCCGTCAGATAGCGTGAGACGCTATCATCGGCAACCAGCAAGTCTCCCAGAGGATTTGCCTCGCCCCGCTGCACCGCCTCCCATGCTTCCATGCTACACGCACGGATACGCTCGTGCATTTCCTGGCGGCTGGCACCCGCGCGGACCAGCGCCATCAGCAATGGCTCCGTGGCCGCAAACGGCCCATAGCGGTCCAGGTTACGCGCAACAGCCTCACGGTTGATCCGCAATCCTGTGATGATTCTCTCCAACTTGTGTAGGATCTCGTCGGTAGCTAGGAATGCCTCTGGCAACGCCGTGCGACGGTTGGCAGAGTCGTCCAGCGTGCGCTCCAAAGCGGATTGTGCCGCGTTCTCCCACATCACTTGCACCAGACTGGCGACATAACGCGCCAACGAGCACACATTCTCCGATGCAATAGGATTCCTCTTGAATGGCATCGCCGAGGAGCCCACCTGGTGCTGACCAAACGGCTCGCCAATCTCGCCATAGTTTGGGGATTGCAGGATGCGCAGATCCAGAGCCAGCTTGTGGGCCGATTGCGCCAGTCCAGCCAACGCAGACAATACTTGCAGATCTTGCTTGCGTGGGTAGGTCTGGGTGGCTACCTCGAACGCCGGCAGATCCAGTGTGGACATTACAGCAGCCTCGAGCTCTTGGGACGAGACATCCGAACCCTCGAGTAGGTGTACATACGAAGCCGACGTGCCCACGGCCCCCTTGAATCCCTTGCCGCGTATGTTGTCACGCAACGTTTGGATTGTCTCATAATCGGAGAGCAAATCCTGAGCATATTGGCTAAAGCGATACCCCAGCGTGGTTGGTTCTGCAGGCTGCAGGTGCGTGTAGCCCATAGTGACCGTATCCGCCTCGGCCTCTATATGCTCGGCCAAAGCCAGCAACACGGGCTCAAGCCGCTCCAGCACGAGAGTCAACGCCATCTTCAAGCGCAGGGCATCGGCATTGTCCTCGATGTCCATGCTGGTAGCGCCGAGGTGGATGATGCCGCCGCCGATGGGACACTGCTCTGCATAGGTACGGATCTCAGCCATCAAGTCATGATGAAGCTCGGCTTCCAACTCCTGCGCCCGCTCCCAATCGATGTCATCCTGGTGCTCGCGCAGATCGGCCACCTGCTCGGGCGAGACGATACCCGCCTGACACTGAGCGTCAGCCAATGCGACCCAGATGCGTCGCCATAGCCTTCGCTTTCCCATGCCAGACCAGAGCTCGCGCATGGCGGCGCTACCGTAGCGCCACGTATAGGGAGAGAGATAAGTTGCCTGCGAATACTCGCCCATGTCCCCCCGTTCGCCTAGCCGACAAACGTGCGCGCGGCCCTAACCCCATTCACGAATAGCGGAAGGCCCAAGCCACCACCCTCGCCGCGACGCCACCTAGGATGCTGTTCTGCCATAATGTGATCCTCTGGATGCGGCATAAGCCCCAGGACGTTTCCCCGCGCGTTGCAGATGCCAGCCACATCAGCCCAAGAGCCATTCGGATTGGCAGGATATCCAGCGCGCTCGGCGATGGCAACTTGAGCGCTCGTGTTACTCGCATCGACTGGATCCGAGATAGCCACATAGGTCAACGCTACGTGACCATTTGCCAGCAATCTCTCTTGCGCCTCAGGGCCCTTGGGTATGAAACGCCCTTCGCCGTGTGCTACCGGACAGAGGATGTCTTCCTCTAGGTCGCGCAGGAAGAGACAAGGGCTCCCTGTCTGCGCGCGGAGACGCACCCATCGGCATTCGAATCGGCCGTTGGCGTTGAAGGTCAGCGTCGCACTGGCTCCGTCCCATCCGGGCAGATAGCCTGCCTTGACCAAGGCCTGGAACCCGTTGCAGATCCCCAAC
>CAZTMY010000032.1:0-7032 GCA_964614895.1 uncultured Anaerolineales bacterium | reverse complement strand
ATTTGGGCGCGAACGTGAAGCTCGAGATCGGTTGCCCATAGCCGTCCAGCGCCCAGATCGTCGCCGTAGGAAAAGCCTCCGGGCAGCACCATCATCTCGTAAGCGGCTAGCTCTCGCTCGCCAGCGGCCAGCTGGTTGATGTGCACGATCTCGGGCTGGCCCCCTGCCATCTCGCAAGCTAACGCCGCCTCACGATCGCGGTTGGTGCCGGGCGCGTGAAGCACCAGGATGCGCGGATCCCTCATGGGGCGACCTCCCCCATCACAGCCTCGGCATGGCCACGCCAGGCTTGTCGCAGTGCCTTCACGGTGACTCGCAACGCTGGCTCGCCACCCCGGCCCTCGATGAACAGCTCCTCTGCCTCGGTGACATAACCAAGCAATCCATGCGGGACGTCGCGTGCCACGCGCTCGAAGGCGACCTGATGCTCAGGCGCTACCTCGACGATAAACCGGGCATTCGTTTCAGCAAAGAGCAGCCACGAGTTATGTGGAGCGTTGCCTTCGGCGGGCTGCGCTTTCAGCGATCCCGTTATACCCAATCGTCCAGCAATACACATCTCAGCTAGAGCTACAGCCAGCCCCCCTTCCGAGCAGTCGTGGCAAGCCGCAACCAGGCCCTCCTGGATAGCTCCGTGCATCACCCGCATGACGGCTGGTCCCCGATCTGCGGGTTGTGGCACGATGCCGCCCTTTAGGCCCATCACCCGACCATAGTAAGAACCGCCCAGCTCTTGCCGCGTCATGCCCAACACGTACACCAGGTCGCCAGGACGCTTGAGATCCATCGTGCAGGTGTGTGCCACCTCAGGCACTATCCCCAGAGCGGTGATCAGCAACGATGGCGGGATCGCAACTCGCTCGCCAGTTGAGCCATCCAAGTATTCGTTGTTCAAGCTATCCTTGCCCGAAACGAATGGCACGCCATACAGCGTGGCCCCTGCATAGCAGCCCTTGCATGCGCGGACGAGCGCTCCAAGGCGATCTGGCTTGAGCGGATCGCCCCAGCAGAAATTATCAAGAATGGCAATGCGCTCGGGGTCAGCACCAACCGCCACCACATTGCGGACCGCCTCGTCGATGCAAGCCACCGCCATGGCATAGGGATCCTGTTCGCCGTAAGCCGGTGCGAACCCACAACCCAACGCCAGTGCGCGCGGCTGATCAAAAGTCTCCAATGGCCGTATCACTGCTGCGTCGGAAGGACCGTCGTCGGATGCCCCCACAAAGGGCTTGAGCACAGTCGCTCCCTGGACCTCATGGTCGTAACGGCGAACGACATCCTCCTTGCTGCGGACGTTAGGGTGAGCAAGGACCTTCAGCAACGCCTCGCCATGGTCGTCCAGTCTCGCATCAGGGAGCGCCGTTTGCGTCGCCGTCGGGTAACGCCACACGGCTTTGAGTTGACGCCGCGGGAGTCCATCGTGAAGGAAATCCATGGCTATATCAGCAACGGTGATGCCATCATAACGGAGCAGGAGCCGACCATCCTCGCGAAAAACGCCAATGACTGTCATCTCCACGCTGAGCCCCTCACAGATCTCGCGCAAGCGGGGCTCGTTCTCAGGTGGGACGGCCAGCACCATCCGCTCCTGGGCCTCTGAGAGCCAGATCTCCCATGGCTGCAGGCCCTGGTATTTGAGCGGAACCCGGTCTAGCTCGACAGTGACGCCAAGCTCGCGGCCCATTTCGCTCACCGCAGAGGAGAGTCCCCCGGCGCCGCAGTCCGTGATGGCTGTATAGAGCCGTTCGTCGCGCGCAACGAGAATGGCATCAAGTACCATCTTTTCCGTGATGGGGTTGCCGATCTGTACCGCGCCGCCTGCCAGCTGGCCCGTCTCGTGCGTCAGCTCCGCGGAGGAAAAGGTTGCGCCATGCAAGCCATCGCGTCCGGTCCGCCCGCCGAGCACGACTACGAGATCATCAGCACAAGCACCATTCGGGTGGGAACCCCTCGGGGCAATGCCTACACAGCCACAGTACACCAGCGGGTTGGCGGTGTAGCCTCGCTCAAACACGATGGCGCCGTTCACCGTGGGAATGCCCATTTTGTTGCCATAGTCCTCGACGCCCGCCACCACGCCCTCATAGATGCGGCGCGGATGTAGCACGCCCGCCGGTAACGTTCGCCAAGGCGTCTCCAACGGGCCAAAGCAAAGCACATCCGTGTTGGCGATGGGCCTCGCCGACACGCCCATGATGTCACGTACCACACCGCCCACCCCCGTGTTGGCGCCGCCAAATGGCTCTAGCGCGGAGGGATGGTTGTGCGTCTCTACCTTGATGGAGACATCGTATGCGTCGGTGAACGCCAGAATGCCTGCATTGTCCACAAAGGCCGAGCGTACCCAGGGCGCCGATACGTCCTCCGTGGCTGCGCGTAGATAGGTTCGTAGCAGGCCATCGATGCGCTCGCGATGAACACCATCGTCGCGTTGCTCCTCATAGTCCACCACGCCGCGGAACGTCTTGTGGACACAGTGCTCCGACCAAGTTTGCGCTAGACTCTCTAGCTCCACGTCGGTAGGGTCACGTCCCTCCTCGGCAAAGTAAGCCTGGATGGCGTGCATTTCAGCCAGATCGAGAGATAGCAGCCGTTCACGCGACAACGCGAGGAGATCCTCGTCCCCTAGCCCTTCCAAGGGGATCTGCTGGGCGCGTATCTCGACGCCCGGAGCACGAGCGCTCAGGTGAGGAACCAGATCGCCGACCTGGTAGTACTGGATCACCTCGTTGCATAAGAGCCGGCGCGCAATCTCGTGAACAGCTTCCGGCGCCAGATCGCCAAGGATTAGGTAGCTCTGGCCCGTCGCCACGGCATCTAAACCGTCAATGCCTAGCTGCGCCGCTCGCCGCATGACATTATCAGCTACCGTATCTGTCACGCCGGGCAGATAGCCCACATCCACTTGCGTCACGCCATCGCGCACTTGGCTGGGCTCATCAACCATGCGCCAGGTCACCAGCTCGGAGACCGGATCCGCCAGCAGGCGTTCACAAAGCTGCTGGACATCGCCCACTGACAAGTTACCAGCAAGAAAATAGAGCGAACTACCCTCGACCCGCCGCACGCCCGTCACGCCGAGCGCAGCGATGTCATCGAGCAGTAACCTTTCGGGCGCGTATGCGGGGCGGGTTGCGACCTGAACGCGGTAGATAGTAGCCACGCAATTTGCCTTTGCTTCTAAGGAGTGACCAAAAGCAGCCTACGGGTTTAGCTGGTAGTTGGGTGCCTCTTTGGTGATGACCACGCTGTGTGGATGGCTCTCGATCCATCCCGCGTTGGTAACCTGCACGAACCGAGCCTTGGCTCGCATCTCGCTCAGGCTGGCGGCACCCACGTATCCCATGCCGGAGCGCAGACCTCCAACGAGCTGGAAGATATAGTCTGTGAGGCGACCCTTGTACGCGACCCGTGCCTCGATGCCTTCAGGCACCAGCTTGCCACTGCTTCGCGATGAGATCGTCTGGCCATCTCTTTGCGTGGATGCATAGCGATCCGCACTCTGACCACGCATGGCTGCTAAGGAACCCATGCCGCGATACTCTTTGAAGCGCCGTCCCTCATAGATGACGGTCTCCCCCGGGCTCTCATCTAAGCCAGCCAGCAAGTTGCCCAACATCACGCAGCTTGCGCCGGCGGCAAGGGCCTTGACCATGTCGCCCGAGTAACGGATGCCACCATCGGCAATCACGGGCACGCCATACTCGTCGGCGGCCTCTGCGCAGTCCATGATGGCCGAGAGCTGCGGCATGCCGACGCCGGTCACCACCCGCGTCGTGCAGATGGAGCCAGCACCCACGCCAACCTTGATCCCCTGAGCGCCGGCCAGAATGAGATCGCGCGTCCCCTCCGCCGTCACCACGTTGCCCGCCAGCACTGACACTTCAGGATACCGAGACCTCAGTTTCTCGACAGCCTGTAGCACCATCTTGGAGTGGCCGTGGGCAGCGTCAATGGCGAGCACATCTACGCCCGCTGCCACCAAGGCGTCGGCTCGCTCCAGCATATCGTCCCCTACGCCGATGGCAGCGCCTGCTAGGAGCCGGCCACCCTCGTCCACCGCAGCGTGGGGGTAATCGCGCTTCTTCTGAATATCCTTGACGGTAATCAAGCCCTTGAGGCAGTAGTTGCCGTCTACCAAGGGGAGCTTCTCAATGCGATGCTCAGCCAGAATCGCAAGAGCATCGTCCAGCGTAGTCCCCAGTGGCGCCGTGATCAGGTTCTCATGCGTCATGTAGGCCGAGACCGACTGATCGTCGTCGTCGGCAAAGCGGATGTCACGGTTCGTCAGAATGCCTACCAGCTTGGGACCCTCGGTGATGGGAACACCAGAGATGTGGTACGTGGACATGATGCGCCGAGCTTGACCGAGGGTAGCAGTGGGGGGCAGGGTAATAGGATCCACGATCATGCCCGATTCCGAGCGCTTGACTTTGTCCACCTCGGCGGCCTGCGTCTCGACCGAACAGTTCCGGTGGATAATGCCCAGGCCGCCCTCGCGTGCCAGAGCGATGGCCATGCGCGCCTCGGTGACCGTATCCATAGCGGCCGAGAGGATGGGAATATTTAGGCGGATACTCGAGGTCAACTGTGTGGACACATCGGTGTTAACGGGCAACACGGACGACTCACCGGGCACCAAGAGCACATCATCAAAGGTATAGGCGACTCTCCAGCGATTAGACGTCTGTGACATGCGTCCTCCTGCTTGTACTTGAGCCCTTTCTGCCCAGTGACTCACACCATTCTCACATGGGCCAACGCAGCGGTACCAGATCGCTCCGCTCAGCACCCACGGACACCAGGTCCACCCCGACGCCCAACAGCTCGGCGACGCGGTCGCAATACCGTTGGAGATTAGCCGGCAGGTCGTCCCAGCTACGAGCGCTGCTAATCTCCCCATCCCAACCTGGATGCGCCTCGTACACCGGCTCCACGGCGTCCAGCACCTCAGTATCGGCAGGGTAGTGTTCCGTGATGGACCCGTCGGGTAAGCGGTAGCCGGTGCAGATGTTGACCTCGTCCAGTCCGGAAAGGACGTCCACGCGCGTTAGGGCGATGCCTGTGAATCCATTGATGCGGGCAGCATAGCGGAGCCCTACGGCGTCTAGCCAGCCGGGCCGCCGTCGACGACCCGTCGTGGTGCCATACTCGTGACCAGTTTCCACGATAAAGTCGCCAATCTCGTCGTTCAGCTCTGTCGGGAAGGGACCAGTACCCACGCGCGAGGTGTAGGCCTTTACCACGCCGATAATCTCTTTGACGTGCACGGGGCTTATGCCCGTCCCCTGACAAGCGCCACCTGATGTGGGGGAGGATGAAGTCACGTACGGATAGGTACCAAAGTCGATATCGAGCATGGTCGCCTGAGCGCCCTCCAAGAGGACGCTGTCGCCACGGGACAGCGCCTCGTTGATCAGAAGCGACGTGTCCGTCACCCAAGGCGCGATGCGGTCGATTGCTGGCTGATAGGCGGCGACGATGTCATCAGCGGAGAACGGCTCCTCGTCAAAGACGTCAACCAGCAGCCGGTTCACGTAGGCGAGAGCTAGTTCCAGCTTGCCTTGGAAGCGCACGGGATCCAGCAGGTCCCGAATGCGTAGGCCACGGCGCGCGAACTTGTCCGCGTAGGCGGGACCGATGCCCTTTTTGGTGGTTCCCAGCGATTGTTCCCCGCGCAAGCGCTCCTCCAGGCCGTCGAGTATGGGATGGTAGGGCATCACCACATGGGCCTTGTCCGAGATGTATAGATCGTCGATGGCGATCCCTTGGGAAGTGACCTGATCCAGCTCCTCAACTAGAGCGGGGGGATTCACCACCATGCCATTACCCAGCACCGCGGCCACGCCCTGCCGGATGATCCCGGTAGGCACCTGGTGTAGCTTGAGGACCGTGTCTCCGATCACCACAGTGTGACCGGCGTTGTTGCCACCCTGATAGCGAACGACCATGCGGGCACGCTCCGAAAGGTGATCGACGATCTTACCTTTGCCCTCATCGCCCCACTGGGCACCAATAATGATAATCGCGGGCATCAGACACCTCCCAGACAGCAGAACAGCGCGAGGCCGTCGAAGCAATCTTCCAAGCGGCCAAAAGCGAAAACGCCCCCTCATACGCCGCTTACAGCAAAGAGGAGACGCCTCCGTCCGTGGCCTGGTTGTACACAACGATTATAGCAGATCGAGCGACCCTTGGCAATCCAGCGTGCTCTTTCATCTAGAACGTGAGCGGCCGTCCCACAAGGGCTCGCGTCTAGACGCGCGTCAAATACTCGCCGGAGCGCGTATCCACGCGCAAGACGTCTCCTGTCTCCACAAAGAGCGGCACTTGTAACCGCAAGCCAGTCTCCAGCACGACCTCTTTGGTAGCACCGGTGGCCGTATCCCCGGCATAGCCGGGCGGGGCCTCCACGACCTCAAGGTCCACGGTGATGGGCAACTCGATATCTAGGGGTACGCCCTCATAGAGCTGCAGCTCTAACGTGATGCCCTCTTTGAGATAAGGGAGCGCGTCTTCCAAGACTTCCTTGGGCAGTGCAGGCTGCTCATACGTCTCTGTGTCCATAAAGTGGTAAAACTCGCCATCGGTGTACATGAACTGCACCGTACGATGGTCTAGCCGAACGTCTTGAACCTTATCGCCGGAGAGAAAGTTGCGGTTGACGATCGAGCCGGTACGTAGGTTGACTAGCTTTGTGCGTATGATGGCCTTGCCGCGCCCTGGCTTGTAGTGATCGTACTCGAGCACTTTCCAGAGCTGTCCGTCATCCTCAAAGGTAACACCCTTGCGAAGCTGCGTAACGCCGATCATGCCAACTCCTGACATTGTCTTGCGCCGAATGACAGGCTATTTTACCGCGAGTGAACCGTTCAGCCAAACCATCTTCATCTGTCCCCGGACTCAGGGTTGCTGGCGCGCAGGCTGGGGTCAAGCCAAGCTCTCGCCACGCCGGGTAGTGACGCGACGGGCCCCTGTCGAGCGGTACAGGCCGGCAGCGACCGAAGCATGGTGGCCCCGTACCGCTTG
>CAZTMY010000031.1:0-14940 GCA_964614895.1 uncultured Anaerolineales bacterium | reverse complement strand
CACCCAGTCCGGATCGCTCCAGGAAAAGCCCTCGACGTGCCCGTCGTCGGTGATCTCCACGTCGGCAATGCCCACCATGCGAGACTGCCAGGCATCACCATCCCACAGATAGGTGGCCCAGTAGCGGTCGCCGTTGTCGCACGCGGGAGTGCTGTCGCCAACCTCCTCAATGCTGCACAGGAACGGGCCAGAGCCCGTATCTTTTGTGGTGTAGGCCAAGTCAGTGGCCTCAAGAGCGTCGAGAGCCGAGATCGTCCCGGTGAAGGTCACCGGTCGCACGATGGTGTCATGGTTGGCAAAGCGAACCACGATGTAAGCCGTCTTGACGTCCTGCAACGGCTCTGCCGTTTCTCCCGTATCGGCGGGAGATGCCGCGCGTGTGGTGGCAAGGCCATCGGAATCCCATAGGGCAAAGAAGCCTATGCTGATGGCAATCACCAATAGCGTACGCAATACAGTGGTCTTGGATTTCATTCGGGTGTCTCCTTGTGCCCGTGATGCGCTCGAGATCGTTGTCGGTCGTGATGCGACACCAAGCGCCTCTCTCGCTCGTTGGAGAGGAGCTCACAAAACGAAAAGCCCTTCCCCCTCACGACGGTAGGGGAAGGGCTCGGCAGGCCGAGAGACCCTTCATACGCTACCCCCTTTCCGCGAAGGCTATTAGCGTATTGCGATAGAGGCAGGTAATCTGGCTCCAGCGGGCGAGGGATCGCCGCTGTTACAGTTGCGGGACAGCGCCGGACTCTGACCGGCTTCCCCTGTGTGCTCCAGACATCCGGGCCTGTGAGCACCTCTATCTGCTATTTGCATCATATGATACGCCTTACTGGCAGCCTGTCAAGCCAGTTTACCAGATACAAGCCCAGCCCGTCCGAGCTAGGGGAGGGCTAGGTCTGGCACACCCAACACTGCTTCCAGTTCGGAGCGACTCAACCACTCTGTCCGGCGGAACACCAACGGTTTGGGGTGATCGTACACCGTAAAGCTCTCATCAGCGGGGCCGAGGCTAATTGCCACTCGGGATGCTTCTCGCTCCGTCATCAGCGACGGCATCGGCAGCGAGACATGGGCAAAGGTGTCGTCCACAAGTTCAACGCCCAGCAAGCCTGGGTAGGCAGTATCATAGTGTACCAACGCAAAGCCCAGTTTCTCGGCCATCAGAGCACGATAGTAGCGAGAAGTGAGCGGATAGCGGTCGGGCAAGCGCGGGATCGTATCGTAAAGCCGGTTGCTGGCCAACACCACATAATCAGCGCTCTGCAGCATGTCGACAAGCATATTAGCCTTCTCCCGCGTGTCTTTATCATACGCCGGGAAACGAAGCGCGTAGAGCGTCGTATGGCAGGCATCAGGCCCCTCCTGCCGCTGCGTGAGCGGCAGCGGATCGTCCCAGTGCTCCAGCATGAGGACCGAGTCTCTAGGCACCGTCTCACAAATATAGTGAGTAGCCTGAAGCCACGGGTGCGTTTGCGCATAGACGCGCATATAGGCCAGGGCATAGCCAGCAGTGCCTACCACCACCAGGATTGCCACGCCTCTCCCCAGCTTGCGCCATACCCGTCCGCGCAACATCCATCCTCGCCAAACCAGGTCAGATGCCCACAAGCACAAGAGCGGTGTGATTGGCAGCATGTAGCGGGCAAACTTGGCATGGAGGCCGCCTACCAGCGCCGCATATACCAACACCCACGCAAGAGGAATCAGCAAGGCAGCGAGCCGCGACCGATCTCCGGAGCGCCATGCCCTCACGATGTGCATGCCTTGAAGGGCCATCCCCACAAGTCCGGCCACGCCAAGGGGGATGCCCAGCGACCACATGACAAGCTGGCGGACATGATAGAGGTAAGGAGTCGTCCCCAGATACTGGCGGGTGTAGGGCACATCGACAGCGCCACTGGCCATGCGCCCCTCGTGGATAACGTCTCGTAAAAAGCGAAACGGATCGATGAGGGTGTACGGTTGCGCCACCGCCATGGCAACCGCCGCGCACGACAGTGTCAGCATCAACCCGGCCAGTCGCCATCCCAAGCGGTATGGGCCTCGTTGCGACTCGGCGGTCCCAGCCGGCACGTTTCCCAGCAACCAGGCCAGCGCAAGCGGTAGTGCTAGCGGAGCGGCGCTCATCTTTGTGGCCAGCGCCAGGCCCAGCACTCCCCCAGCCGCAGCTCCCCCAGCCAAGCTCAGGCGCTCTGATACCCGCATCGCGAGGTAGAGCGTTAGCATCACCAAGCAGGCTAACATCGAATCCACCGTGTAGAAATGGGCCAGTTGGATATGCAGCACGGCCATTGCCACCAACGCCGCACCTAGCAGCGCCACGGCGCGCCCGTACCAGCGCCTGCCTATGCTGTACACCAGCACAAGCGATGCCATGTCCAGCAACGCAGAGAGCACGCGACCGCTGCGATACAAGCCATGGATGCTAGCTAGAGCGGGATTGACCAGTCCCAGAATCCAAGTCAGGATCCGTAGCAGATAGAGCGGCAGTGAACCATAGGCAAAGAATTGGGGATTCCAGGGGCTTTCGGGAGAGAGTAGTTCGGTCAGATTCGGCGGCCAAGGGAAATAAAGGCGATCCACCTGCAGAAAGATCTGACGCTCGTCGGGGTGGAAGAGCAACCCATCATCCCAGGCCAGCCCGTACAAGCGCAGCGCCAGCCCCGCGGCCACGATGGCTAACAGAGCCCAATCCCATCGCCTCAGAACACGCAGAGCTCTCCGTGCTAGCATCGCCGGTTTGCCAACATAGCGCTGCTAGTCCAGCTTGAGAACGGCCATAAAGGCCTCCTGGGGGATATCTACGCTGCCGACCCGCTTCAGCCTGCGCTTGCCCTCTTTCTGACGTTCGAGCAGCTTGCGCTTGCGGGTGATATCGCCTCCGTAACACTTGGCCAGCACGTCCTTACGCGCGGCTTTGACCGTAGCCCGTGCAATGACCCGTCCCCCAACCACTGCTTGGACCGGCACGGCAAAAAGCTGCGACGGGATCACTTCCTTGAGCTTGCGCACAAGAGCGCTCCCCTTGTCATATGCGCAATCTCGATGGACGATCATCGAGAGAGCATCCACTGGCTCCTGGTTGACATGAACCTCCATCTTGACCAGATCGCCCGGCCGATAGCCAGCGAACTCATAGTCCATGGAGGCATAGCCACGCGAGCGTGACTTGAGCTGATCGTGGAAATCCACCAAGATCTCACTCAGAGGAATCTCGAACTCGATAACGACGCGCCGTTGGTCGAGGTATTCCAACTTGACGTACTCGCCACGCTTGGATGTTGCCAGTTCCATCAGAGGCCCGATATAGTCGGCCGGGCTGAACAGGCTGATGTGCATCCACGGCTCCAGGATCTCCGCGATCTGGCTGGGATCCGACATATCAGCCGGGTTGGCCACCTCCAACACATCACCCGCCTGCGTCAGCACCTGGTACTCAACACTGGGCGCGGTCGCCAGAATCTCCAGACCGTACTCGCGCTCGAGTCGCTCCTGAACGATCTCCATGTGCAAGAGACCGAGAAAGCCGCAACGAAACCCCATGTTCAAGGCAGTGGACGACTCGGGCTGGAACACGAGCGAGGCATCATTGAGCTGAAGCTTTTCTAGGGCATCACGCAGCTCCCCATAGCGCTCGTTATCGATAGGGTACAGACCCGCAAAGACCATCGGCTTGGGCGCCCGAAATCCCTCTAGTGCCTTCTCCGCGGGGTGGTTGGCCGATGTCAGCGTATCACCAACCCGGCACTCGCGAATCGACTTGAGGCCAGTCGCGACGTACCCAACGTGGCCTGCCTCTAGCGCATCCACCGGCTGCATGCCAGGCAGGAACACCCCCACTTCCAGGGGCTCTAGCCGAGCGCCCGTGGACATCAGCATGAGCTCCTGATCTGCCTCGATGACGCCATCCACCACGCGGACGTAGGCGATCACGCCCCGGTAGGGGTCATAGTGCGAATCAAATACAAGCGCGCGCAGGGGACCATCCGCGTCGCCTGACGGCGAGCGTATGCGAGACACGATAGCGTCGAGCACCGCGTCAGCTCCCTGGCCCGTCTTGGCGGAGACGCGAAGCACCTCTTCCGCAGGAATCCCCAGTAGATCTTCGATCTCGCGGGCTACCTCATCGCCCATCGCTGCTGGCAAGTCGATCTTGTTGAGCACCGGCACCAGGTCTAGGCCCTTGTCTAGGGCGAGATAGAGGTTCGCCAGCGTCTGAGCTTCGATCCCCTGTGATGCATCGACAACCAGCAACGCGCCCTCACAAGCCGACAGCGCATGCGACACCTCACAGGCAAAGTCCACATGCCCAGGTGTGTCGATGAGATTCAGCTCATAGCGTTCCCCGGACTGAGCTTCATGGACCATGCGCACAGCCTTGGCCTTGATGGTGATGCCCTTTTCGCGCTCCAAGTCCATGCTATCTAGCACCTGATCGGTCATGTCGCGCGCCTGGATAGTACCTGTCCGCTCCAGCAGCCGATCAGATAGGGTGGATTTGCCGTGGTCAATATGCGCAATAATACAGAAGTTGCGTATGTGGCTCTGTTCGTAGTGAGAGTCGTCTGAATACACCTAGATCCTTATCATATATGCAGCATGAGTGAAAGAACGAAGGGCCTTGGCACATGAGGATTACCGGCGGCTGGCGCGGAGTGTCTCTATCGCCATCTCGGGAGTGGCGCCCTGTTCCAAAGTCCGCAGATACAAGTAGCGGGCCACGTCTCGAAAGATCGCCGCGAGCGGCACCCCGAGGATCAACCCCCAGATGCCGGCCAGCTCAGCACCTACCACCACGATGATCATCACCACAGCGGGATGGAAGCGAACAGAATGCCCACTGATACGCGGCATCAGGAACAAGTTCTCAACCTGCTGAATCCCAAAGAAGGCCAGCGCGATCCATAGAGCCCGGATCGGGCGATCGATGAGGGCGATAAGCACCGGAGCAAACGCACCGAGGTAGGGACCAAACACCGGAATGATCTCTGTTACTCCCGCCACCGCGCCCAACAGCACCGCCTTGTCAATGCCAAAGATGACCATCACAATGGTGGCCGCTACACCCACGACCAGGCATATCAGCAACCGTCCACGCAGATATGAGCTCAGCAGCTCGTCGATAATGGTAAGAATGCAGTGCGCATCTTCCCGGATGCTCTCTGGAAGCGCCTCATAGAACGACCGCGCGATGTAGCGGTTGTCATGCAACACATAGAACGTCCAGATAGGAACGATCACCATACCGATCACAAAGCTGATCGTGGCCGATAGCTGTGTCACCGTCCGCACTACGCCTCGCTGAGCAGCGACCACGAGCGAGTTCAGCGCGCCTTCCACGTTCGTGCGGATCGTCTCCTGGATCTGAGGCGAGATACCTACCAGCAAGTCGCCCAGATCGTACGTCAGCAACGACTGAACCTGTTCCCACAAACTTGGCAACTGAGAGCCTAGGGCCTTGGCCTGCGAGGTTAGCAGGGGCACAAAGTAGGCCATAAAGCCGGCGATCAGGCCAAGCACTAACAGATAGATGATCGAGATGCTCAGAGTGCGCGCGAATCGCCCCCCTCGGATGAACTTTGGCATGTGCCCATCGAGGAAATCCACCAGGGGCAATAGGATGTAGGCCACCAGGGCGCCCAGAAGGAAAGGCACCAGCGCCGTCGCGGCTGAGAACAGCACCCAAACCAGAATTGCCAGGATCACCAGTGTGAGCAATGTCCTCGTGCGCGTATTACTATCTTGCCACCAAGTGGGCGTCATTCCTCTCCCTCGCCCAAACGCGCCTCGGCCAGTGCCCGTGTCGCGGTCTCCACCGGATCCATACCTGGCCCACCCTTCTCACGGTCCAACCAGCAGAGGAACTCGATGTTGCCGCCAGCCCCTCTGATGGGGGAGACGGTACACCCTCGCAGCCGCCAATCCTGATCTACCGCCGACGTCAGCACGTCTTGTAACACCTGACGATGCACCCTAGCGTCACGTACGATGCCGCCTTTTCCCACCCAGCCGCGTTTTGCCTCGAACTGCGGCTTGACCAGAGCCACTACCTGGCCGCCGGAAGCCAACCAGCCAGCCACGCGCGGGAGAATCAGCCGCAGGGAGATGAAGGACACGTCTATGGTGACGATCTCCACAGGCTCTGGCAAAACACCAAGGTAGCGAGCATTGGTGCGCTCCATTACCACGACTCGAGGATCCTGGCGGAGGCGCCAGTGCAACTGGCCGTAACCCACATCGATGGCATAGACGCGTATAGCGCCCCGTTCCAGGAGCACCTCCGTGAACCCGCCCGTCGAGGCGCCAACGTCCGCTGCGACGGCCCCAGAAGGATCCAGATCGAAGGTATCCAGCGCATGTTTCAGCTTGTGTGCACCCCGCCCGACATAGCGTGGAAGCGACGTCACCGTCACGTCGGCATCTATGTCTACGCGAGTGCCTACCTTGTCCACGACTTGGCCATCGACCCGAACCTGGCCCGCCTGTATCATCCGCTGCGCCTTCGAGCGACTGGGCGCCAGGCCAAGGCGATACACCAGGACATCGATCCGCACCCTCTCCATGCGGAGAGGATAGCGTCCCGCCAACCACGTGTCAAGACAGCTCCCCTGTCTCTCTTCTTTGACGCCGAGTACATCCTTTCCTATCATCGGGAAACAGTGCTTGGGGAGGTGCCCTTTGGTCTTTCAGTTGCTGCGTGGCATGCGCCCAAAACAGTGGGCCAAAAACGTATTCGTATGGCCAGCCTTGTTCTTTGACGGCCGGCTTTTCGAGCTACCCAGCCTGCTTCGGGTAGGAGCGGCTTTTGCCATCTTCTGCGGGATCTCTAGCGCCATCTACCTCATCAACGACTTGGTAGACATGGAACAGGATCGGCAGCATCCCCAAAAGCGCAACCGACCGCTGGCGTCCGGTGCGCTACCCCCAGTGGTCGCCATGGTAGCCGCGCTGCTCCTCCTGGTCATCTGCCTGCCCGCCGCCTTTGCGCTAGACAAGAGTCTCGGGCTGACGGCAGTGGCGTACGTGGCCTTGATGGTGGCCTACGACTATCTGCTCAAGCATATCGTGATCATCGACATGATGACCATCGCGGCGGGTTTTGTGCTACGCGTTCACGCCGGCGCCCTAGTGGCCAACGTGACACGATTCAGCCCCTGGCTATACGTCTGCACCACCCTCCTAGCTCTGTTCATCGCCACCAACAAACGTCGTCATGAACTAGTCGTGCTGGCAGAGAACGCCAGCAACCACCGCGCTATCCTCCAAGATTACACCGTCGAATTCCTGGATGACGTCACATCGCTGGTTACAGCAGCAGTGCTGGTATCGTATTCGTTCTATACCTTCTCGACGCCCATTGCTGCCGAGACTCACCGGATGATGTTCACAATCCCCTTTGTCTTCTATGCCCTGCTACGTTACCTCTACCTAGTACGCACAAAACAAGCGGGTGGTGCCCCAGAGGACATTGCCCTGGGAGACCGCCCGTTGATCGCTGCTGTACTTCTATGGGCATCGACGGCGGGGGTTGTCATCTACCTAGCATAGGGTGAGCCCACACCAAAAGGCGGGGGCACGTGGTGCCCCCGCCCCATCGCCCCAAGACCACCGCAACGGTAACGTACCTAGCGCTTGGTGTACTGAGGAGCCTTTCGGGCCCGCTTGAGCCCTGCCTTCTTGCGCTCCTTGACTCGCGGGTCCCGCGTCAGAAAACCAGCTCGCTTGAGCTGAGGTCGCAGATCTGGATCTGCTTTCAGCAAAGCACGTGCCACGCCATGGCGGATCGCCTCTGTCTGGCCCGTCAAGCCGCCGCCCTTTACGACCACAGAGATCATGAAGCGATCCTGCAGGCCTGTCAGCCGCAACGGTGAAAGCGCCGTAGCCATGTCGCCCTCCCGCGAAAAGTACTCCTCCGCGGGCTTGCCGTTGACCACGCAAGCGCCCTTGCCGGGGTAGAGCCGAACACGTGCCGTTGCTGCCTTGCGTCTTCCCGTACCATAGTAATACTGAGATGCCATCTACTGTCCTCCTGGATTGCCGCCAAGTGCGATCATATGTGTCACTCTACTGCACCGAGTCAAACTCGAGCACCTTGGGCTGTTGCGCTGCATGCGGATGCGTGTCCCCCGCATAGACCTTGAGCTTCTTGATCAGCTTCCGGCCGAGACGGTTCTTCGGCAGCATGCCACGCACCGCATAGGTAATAACCCGCTCGGGGAACCGTTCCAGCATCTCTGCCAAAGTGCGCTCCCGCAGCCCGCCAGGATACAGCGAGTAGCGATAGTACTTCTTATCCAGCATCTTTTTGCCGGTCACCGCTACCTTGTCAGCGTTCACGACGATCACGAAATCGCCCACGTCCATGCTCGGCGTAAATACCGGCTTGTGCTTACCGCGCAACACCTTGGCGATCTCACTTGCCAAGCGACCCAGGTTTGCGCCCGCAGCATCCACCACCCACCAGTCTCGCTCAACCTCGGACGCCTTGATGGCGTATGTCTTCACCTTCCCTCACTCCTTTGAACACCCGGCAGCGGGGCTACTCTTTCAGAGTGCCTAGCCACCCCGCAGATGGTTCTTGTCGTCGTAATCAACACGCAACAGGCAAAGCCCATGTGCTGGCACCAGCGGCGCGGCCCTCCCAATATCCCGTGAGCGTAGCATCTCGGCGAACTCGGCTACGGACCAGCGCCTCCGCCCAACCTCTAGCAAGCTACCGACCAAGCGCCGCACCATGCCCCGAAGAAACGCGTTCGCGCTCACATAGAACCGCAAACCGGCCTGGCCAAGCCAAAGCCCACCATCTACGGGCTCCCAGCTCGCCTCAAAGATCTCGCGCACAGTTCCACCGCCAGACGGCGATTGCCCCAACGCTGCCAAGTCCCGCCTTCCGATCACGTGGCTTGACGCAGCCCGCATCCCCTCGATGTGGAGGGCCTCGCGCACATGCAAAGCATAACGGCTAAGCAACGGCTGGCGCGTGCCACCTATATAGATACTGTAAGCGTAGGTGCGTCGGCGAGCACTGTAACGCGCATGAAAGTCTTCTTCCGCCTCGCTTAGCTCGCGCACAGCGATGTCTTGGGGAAGAACGGCATTCAACGCGCGCTCTAGATCGGCTACCGGATGCCGCCACCCGCAACGGAAACTGATAACCTGACCGAGTGCGTGCACCCCTGCGTCGGTTCGCCCTGCACCAACTACTCCCACTTCCTGGCGCGTCACCCGTTCGATAGCTTCGGTGAGCTCGCCCTGGACTGTCAGTTGGTTCGGCTGCCATTGGAACCCGTGATATCTCGTCCCGTCATAGGAAACCGTCGCCCGATAGTTCCTGCAAGCGCGCTCACCCACTGGCCCATTCGCCTCAGGGCTCACTCAGGCCTATCGACGAGCTCCAACACCGCCATTTCAGCGGCATCGCCCTTGCGCAATCCCAGCTTGACCACACGCGTATATCCCCCCGGCCGTTCAACATACCGCGGAGCGATCTCGTCAAACAACCTGCGCACGATTGCCTTATCGTAGAGGATGCCAGCCACGTGCCGGCGCTCCGCCAGATCCTGCTTGCCCTCCTGCTTCTTGGCTAGGCCAGCCTTGGCCTTGGTAATCAGCTTGTCGGCCTCGCTCTGCACCGACCGGGCTTTGGCCAGCGTCGTCCGGATCCGCCCATGACGGAAGAGCTCCGTCATCAAATTCCGATAGAGCGCCTTGCGCTGACCGGTGTTTCTTCCTAGTTTCCTACCCGCAACGCGGTGTCTCATCGCGCCTCACCCTTTATGAACCTTCCATCGATCCAAGGCGTCTCTACTGCTCACGCCCGCAAAGACCACCTAGTCGAATTCCTCATTCTCGCCAATGAATCCCTTCTCACGCATTCGGTCGAGGAGCTCCTCCAACGACTTTTGCCCAAAGTTACGAATAGCTAGCAGCTCGGCGGTACCACGTTCCAGTCGCTCCAAGATCTCACCAACCTGCATGATGCCCTGTCGCTTGAGGCAATTGAAGGCGCGCTGGCTGAGCTCCAGCTCCTCAATGGGCACATCGGCAAACGGAATGACTTTGTCTTCCTCTTCCTCGAGCTCTGGCCCGAGCTCGCGAGGAGCTTCCTTGATGTCACCCAACAGGGCAAAGTGCTCCATCAGTATCCGCGTAGCTTGCTTGAGCGCATCTTCAGGCGTGATGGTGCCATCCGTCCAGATCTCCAGCTTGAGCGAGTCATAGTCGGTGCGCTGTTCAACGCGCGCCGCCTCTACGTCCGTGTTGACTTTGAGCACGGGCGAGAAGATAGCGTCCACCGGGATCTCGCCAATGGCCATCCCCTTGCGGTCCTCGGCGGGTGAGTATCCCATGCCACGCTCAACCGTCATCTCGATCTCGATATCGGAATCCACGGTATCCAGCGTCAAGAGCTGGAACTCTGGATTCACGATCTCGACCTCTGCTGGGCACTCGATGTCGCCAGCCGTCAACAGCGTCTTGCCCTTGGCAGCCACGCGCAGACGCACCGGGCCATCCGCATGCGATATCAATCGAACCTGCTTCAGATTCAGGAGGAGCATCAACATGTCCTCCCGAGCCCCTGGGATGCTCGTGTACTCATGGGGCACACCAGACACGCGCACCGTGGTGATCGCTGCGCCAGAGATAGACGATAGGAGCACCCTGCGCAGAGCTATACCAATGGTATCGCCATAGCCACGCTGCATCGGGCCAATGCGATATCGCCCGTAGCCCCGCGTGCCTACCTCACGCTCAATCCTGGGAAACACTTGCTCCAGCAAAGCGTCCTCCTTCACGTCGTCACGCGCTAGCACGTTGCCACCGACCTGGTGGTCGGGACACGCGACACCCTCTCCGGTCTAGCGCGAGTAGTACTCTACGACCAGTTGCTCCTCCACCGGCGTGTCAATCATATCACGCGAAGGCTCGGCGATGACAGTGCCCTGCATGCCAGCAGGATCCAGTCGGAGCCAAGGAACTACCTCGCGCTTCTCCAGCACCTCCTGCAACCCCTTGAAGTGGCCATTGCTGCGGCTGCGTTCGCGCACAGCGATAACGTCGCCTAGGCTAACAAGGGCTGACGGCACGTTGTGGTTCCGCCCGTTCAACTGAAAATGCCCGTGCGTGACAAGCTGCCGCGCCTGCGCACGTGAGTCAGCAAAGCCAAGCCGGTAGACAACGTTATCAAAGCGACGCTCGAGCAGCGACAGAAGGTTCGCACCCGTCTGACCACGGCTCTGAAGCGCAATGCCATAGTAGCGGCGGAACTGGCGCTCCAAGACGCCATAGATCCTTCGTAGCCGTTGCTTCTCCCTGAGCTGCCGCCCATAGTCTGACTCGCGTCGTCGGTACTGGCTCATCCGTCCATGCTCGCCAGGCGGATAGGATCGACGCTCCAAGGCACACTTGGGTCCCAGGCAGCGCTCGCCCTTTAGAAAGAGCTTCATTCCTTCACGCCGACAAAGCTTGCACGACGGACCAGTGTATCTAGCCATCCATCCTCCTCATTGCCGATCGCTCGAGTGGCTCCTCTAGCCAACCCGAAGGCCGATCGGTAGCGGGTTTACGTGGGAATCCTCCAGCGGGCGTCCACCTTCTTCCCCGCGACCTCAATCTCTTCATTGCCCGCCCATCGTATCCGTTCTCCGGAGATGCTTCCCTCTCCTCAAGGACCAGCTCCCGCACTAGATGCGACGCTTCTTGGGTGGCCGGCAACCGTTATGCGGCACCGGCGTCAGATCGGTGATTGATCGCACGCGAATGCCCGTCGCTTGGATAGTCCGGATCGCCGCCTCGCGGCCAGGTCCGGGTCCCTTCACAAAGACGTCGGCCTCCCGCATGCCCATGTCCAACGCTGCCCGCGTAGCTGCCTGAGCGGCCATCTGGGCGGCATAGGGCGTGCTTTTGCGAGACCCTCGGAAGCTCTGCCCGGCACTTCGCCAGCAGACGACATCCCCCGAAGCATCGGTGAACGTGATGATCGTGTTGTTGAAAGTGGCGTGAATATAGGCACGCCCCTGTGGCACATTCCGACGTTCACGTCGCGGCGTGCGCCCACCGGCTCTCCCTCGACCCATCCTCTTACCTCCGTGCTACTTTTTATCGCGGGCGCGCCGCCTGCCAGCTACCGTCCGACGCGTGCCTCGCCTGGTGCGAGCGTTTGTCTTTGTGCGCTGACCTCGCACGGGGAGACCACGACGATGCCGCAGTCCTCGGTAACTGCCAATCTCCTGCAGTCGCTTGATGTTCATGGCCACCTCACGTCGGAGGTCGCCCTCAACCATATAGTCACGGTCGATGAGCTCACGCAGACGGGCAATCTCTGCCTCGGTCAGATCACGGCAGCGCGTGTCAGCACTCACACCAGTACGATCAAGTACCTCACGCGCCCGGGAAAGACCAATGCCATAGATATATGTTAGCCCAATCTCAACCCGCTTGTCATTCGGCAAATCAATGCCCGCAATACGCGCCATCCCCATCCCTCCTCGAAGAGCCCTGTTGTGCCAATCTAGCCCTGGCGCTGCTTGTGCCGCGGATTCTCACAGATGACCCGCACCACGCCCCGGCGCTTGATGATCTTGCACTTGGAACAACGTTTCTTGACCGATGGCTTGACCTTCATCTCTCTTCTCCCTCACTCGGGCTTGGCGCCATCCGCAAGACGGGTGAGCACCATGCCTCCATTCTCTGTAACTGCAATCGTGTGTTCATAGTGAGCCGATAGATCGCCGTTGGCTGTGACAACAGTCCAGCCATCCTCCAACGTCCGCGTTTGGCTGCCATCGCTCGTCAACATCGGCTCCAACGCCATAGTCATGCCGGCCCGCAGCCGCAGGCCGCGACCTGCTGGCCCCCAGTTCGGCACATGGGGGGCCTCGTGCATTTCCTTGCCAATACCATGACCCCCGTACTGCCGAACAACATCGTATCCCCACTCGGCCGCCGTCGACTCGACAGCGTGTGACACGTCACCGAGACGTGCGCCGTCACGCGCCGCCTCAATAGCCGCGGCGAGAGCTGCTTTTGTCGCGTCCATCAGACGCCTGGCCTCGGGACTGATCTGCCCCACAGCCACAGTCACAGCAGCATCGCCCTGATAACCCTCCCAAATGACGCCCACGTCCAGGCTGATGATCTCGCCCTCCTGAAGCACACGCGCCCCGGGAATACCGTGAACGATCTCTTCATTGACCGAAGCACAGATGGCCGCGGGGAAGCCATGATACCCCTTGAATGAGGGTATCCCTCCCTGCTTACGTATCACCGCCTCTGCTGCCGCGTCCAACTCCTTGGTTGTCACGCCAGGACGGACCAGAGCTTTCATCGTTGCCAAGGCTTCGGCCACTATCTCACCGGCGCGGCGCATGCGCGCTAGCTCGCCGGCCGTCTTGATCGTTACCATCGGCATCGGCTATGCTTCCTCAGTGACGTCCGTCACGGCTGACCGTAGGGTCGCCTCAACCTGGTCGATCCCCTGTTCACCGTCAATCTGTACCAGAACGCCTCGCTCTTGGTAGTACGCGATCAGCGGGCTAGTTTCCTCCACATACACATCAATCCGTCGCGCCTGCGTCTCTACCGTATCATCCGATCGCTGATAGAGCTCGCCACCACACTCGTCACAGACGCCGGGCCTCTTTGGCGGACGGTACAGTTCATGGTAGATCGCTCCGCAGCCCTTGCAGGTCCATCGACCCGCGAGCCTTGCGAGCAGCATCTCACGCGAAACAGCGATGTACAGCGCCAGGTCCACCCGGCGTCCCATCTTGGCCAAGATCTCGTCCAGAGCCTGTGCCTGGGCCACCGTCCGAGGAAAGCCGTCAAGGATGACACCCGCCTGGCAATCAGGCTCGGCCAGCCGCGCCGCCACCATGCCGATCGTCACCTCATCGGGCACGAGCACGCCCTGATCGATGTAGGCCTGAGCCTGCTGACCGAGCGCCGTGCCCCGAGCGATGTTGCTTCGGAACAGGTCGCCGCTGGATATCCTGGGGATACCGAGCCATTGCTCGAGTCTCTCAGCTTGCGTCCCCTTGCCAGCTCCAGGCGCCCCAAGTAATACGAGGTCCAAAACTCTCTACCTCGCCTTCTTGAGGAATCCCTCATAGTGCCGCATCATCAGTTGTGCCTCAAGCTGCTTCATCGTGTCCAATACCACGCCCACAACGATCAGTAACCCGGTGCTAGTCACCAGCATTTGGCTAGTCCCCACAAGTGGGCGAACCAGGAAGGGCAAGATCGCCATCACGCCTAGGAACAGCGCGCCGACAAAGGTGATGCGCCGCACAACTCCGCTCAGGTACTCGCGCGTACGCGATCCCGGCCGAATGCCCGGGATAAAGCCTCCCTGGCGCCGCAGCGTCTCGGCCAGGTCCTGCTGCTCAAAGATGACATCGGTATAGAAATAGGTGAAGGCCACCACCAGGAAGAAATAGGCCACCCAGTAGAACCATCCGTTCGAGTCAAAGGCCCTGCTGACCCACATGGCCATGTTGCGAATCCAGTCAGTCTGCACGCCGACCAGATAACTAGCTACTACCCCCGGCAACATCAAGATCGACACTGCAAAGATGATCGGGATCATGCCCGCCGAGTTCACCTGCAGCGGGATGTGAGTGCTCTGCCCACCATAGATCCGCGTGCCGCGCACCCGCTTGGCATAATGGACGGGCACACGACGCTGCCCCTCCTGCACAATCACGATGCCCAACATGGTGATCACCGTGATGATAAGGAACACCACGATAGCCCACGGATTCGTAATCCAGAGCTGCGCCACCCGCTGCGGGATCCCCGTTACGATGCCGCCAAAGATGATGATCGAGAGACCGTTCCCGACCCCGTCCTGGTCAATCAACTGGCCCAACCAAATAGCGAACATGGTCCCGGCGGTCAGCGTGACCAACGTGCTCAGCGTAGGGAGCCAGTTCCCTGCAGTGA
>CAZTMY010000030.1:0-15015 GCA_964614895.1 uncultured Anaerolineales bacterium | reverse complement strand
TTGGTAGCCCTCTGGGGGCACAAAGGGCTGCGGAAGCTGCTTCAGCGCCGCTGGACCGATGTCGCGCGGATCCCACACCAGACTCGACGCGTCCTCCGGCCGGTCACCGGGATCCCGTGAAAAGGCATACCGAAGCCCGTGGGTGAGCGCAAAGTAGCCCCAGCTCCACAGCTCGCGCATGGCCTGGCTCACGAACTTCTGACAGTAGATGTGACGCTCATCCTCGGGGCGATGCGGGCACCAGTAGTCGCCAGGAAGGCCGCATTCGGGGCCTGCCTCAGCCTCGATCTTGGCCAGCGCCGCCACCTGCGGACGGATATCAACGACGATCTCCGGTGACGCTAGCTCCAGCGAGGCGAACCCGATCCGCTCCATCATCTCGCGGGCTGGCGTGAACTCGTTCCAGCCGCGCGAGGTCCACATGCCAAAGCCTGGACAACCATCGAGCGCCGCGAACCAGGCCATATCGCGGATCATCAGACGCTCCGTGCCCATGCCCAAACGAAAATCGCTGGGGTCGAACTCGCCCATCATCGTAGGCATCTCGGCTTGCTGGTAGAGCATGACGACGTCGGCCACGCCGCCAAAGTCTAGCTGCATAGGCATGCCAGCAAGCCCCTGGTAGAGATGCGGGCTGTAGAAATCCATGTCCACATAGTCGATCCAGGTGAAAGGATCCTGCGCCGTGAAGCCCAGGCCGGCAAACGAGACACACACTGGCACCCCAGGCATCTCCTGGTGGATCTTGTCCACGATGCGAGCCGTCCAGGCCATCTCCTCATCGTGCACTTCCCAGAGAAAGCAGCGCCCCTTCCCAAACTGGTCGTTATCCCACTGTTGCTCGTTGTACACCTCGGCGCATAGCAAGGCAGGATGATCGCGCACGTCGCGCGCCATCTCCTCGATGAGCTGCAACTGACACTGCAGGACGTTCTCGTCTGTGAAATAGCGGTCGTATCCCACGCGAGGCTCAGCCGGGTCCAACAGAGCGCGATGGCCTTCCGGCAACTTGGCGATCTCGTCCGTCGTCCAGTACTTGAGGGCGAACTTGGCCAGCGCCCCCTCCTTGAAGTAGACCGTGGTACGGGGCTCTGGGCACATCACAAAGTGAAAGTACACGCCCTCCTCAGCCGCCAGGTCCATATAGTGCAGCAGTTGTGGCCAGCGCACCGGGTTGAGCTTGCCACCCACGTCCAGCGGTTCCTCGCGAAGGCGGCGCGCGCTCAGGCAAAAGTAGCGCACATAGTTCATCCCTTCAGCGCAAAGATAGCGCAGCCACTGGCGCAGCTCGTCGTCGCTGCACTCCCAGAACCACAGCCAGCTTCGGCCATCATCCTCATCGCGGTGCAGCCGATCCTCAGGCCTCGTGATGCCGCAGCGCTCTGGGAAGACGATCTCAGCGAACACGCCCCCGCTTGCCCAGAAAGTTGATCCATCCCGCCGCACGAATCGCCCGTTCTCCCACAGGATATCTCGCATCTGAATCGGCTCCTTCAGTGAGCGCTTGATATGTCCGAACCATAATAAGCGAGAGACAGCGACCGTCAATGCCAACGTGTATCTCGACGCCTTGCGGCATCGGGATTCACGTGGCAAACTGTAGTGGAGCTTACTGTGAGGAGTTCTAACCGGATATGAGTACTGCCCTGGGCGAATGGTTACTGATCCTGTTCCTGATCCTTCTCAATGGCTTCCTCGCCATGTCAGAGATCGCCATTGTCGCTGCCCGCAAGACACGGCTCGAAGAACGTGCCCGAAACGGTGACGACAGATCGGCGGCGGCCCTAGATCTAGCTCGTACCCCTGGCCGGTTCCTCTCAGCCGTCCAGGTGGGCATTACTCTCATTGGCATCGCTTTGGGTGCTGTTGGCAGCGGCACCACGGTCGCCGCTCTGAGCGGACTCTTGCAACAGCTAGGGCTCAGCGCACTCCTCTCGCAATCCATCTCTCTGACAGTCATCCTGGTCACAATCGCGCTGCTCACCGTGGTGCTGGGTGAGCTCGTGCCCAAGCGGCTGGCGCTGATAAACCCCGAAAGAGTGGCCGCCGTCACCGCCGTCCCCATGCGCACCTTTGCAACCATTGCCAAGCCGGCCGTATCGCTTCTAAGCGCCACCACACGGCTCGTCGTGAGGCTGTTTGGCCTGGAACCCTCAGCAGGGCCCCCTGTGACCGACGAGGAGGTCCGCATCCTGCTAGCCGAAGGCACCGAGGCCGGCGTCTTTGAGGAAGTGGAGCAAGACATGGTGGAGCGTGTGTTGCTGCTCGATGACCGCCGTGTCAGCGCAGCCATGACGCCCCGTCCGGACATCGCCTGGCTGAACATCGAGGATCCCCCCGATGTGCTCCAGCAGCAGATCATGGAAAGCTCTTACTCGCGTTTCCCCGTCGCCCGCGGCAGCTTGGATGACGTCCTCGGCGAGATACGCGCCAAGGATGTGCTGCTAGCCCTACAGCGCGAGGAAGAGGTCGATCTCACCAACTATCTACACCAGCCATTGTATGTCCCCGAGATCATGCCTATGCTCAAAGTGCTCGAAGCGCTCAAAGCGGCCGGCACGGAGATGGCGTTGGTCCTCAACGAGTATGGCAGCGTGGAGGGGCTGATCACGCTGCGGGACATCCTCGAGGCCATCGTGGGCGATATCCCCTCCGTGGACGAAGATCGAGAGCCTGAAGCCGTGTTACGTGAGGACGGCTCGTGGTTGATAGATGGGCTTTTGCCCACCGACGAGCTCAAGGAGCTAATTGATGTCGAGGACCTGCCCGGCGAGGCCAACGGGCTCTATCAGACCATCGCGGGCTTTATGATTGCACAACTGGGACGCTTCCCGCGTGCCTCGGACCACTTTGCTTGCCGTGGATGGCGCTTTGAGGTCGTCGATATGGACGGCCATAGGGTGGACAAGGTGCTGGTCTCGCGAGAGCCCGAGGACGTCGAACCAGAAGAGGGGCAACCCTCAGAAGTCGAGGATGACGTATGAGGGCCGCCCACCCATCAAGGCTACAATAGGACGGCCACCAGCCGCAAGGCCCCCGCCGCCAGCGCCGCTACCCCCACCCACTGCCCCCACGTAGAGGCATCGTCATAGGCCACCGGCTCCAGCTCGCCGCGAGCGTGCACCTCGCGCAGCATCTCCAGGTAGCGCCGCACGTCGGCAGTCAGCTCGTCCTGCCCGCGAAATCCGCGTCGGCACTCGAGAGCCCTGAGCGCTCGGTGCACGCTCGCGATCTGTTCTTCAGGCGTATAGATCGTCCTCACCTTGGCGCTCCTTTCATGCGACGTGGGAGTCATTCTGCCTCATCTCAATCACACCGTGCTGCTTGCCAAAACACCTTGCGGGCAGCCCCGTTGCGATCACTCCCCCTGCCGCAAGGCCCAGCGACTCGTTCACACGCCCTTGACGCGCCTTGAAGCATATCGCTATAGTGATGCTGTGGGGGTGCGCTCGTCGGCGCCCCGTACAGCCAAGGAGGTGATTGCCCATGCTCTGCCCCTATTGTGGCACTAGCTTGCCCGAGGGCGCTAGATTCTGCGCACATTGCGGGCAACCTCTGCCTAGGGATACGTCTCAGCGCCCCTGCCCACATTGTGGCCAGCCTATTGATGCCGACCGGACCTACTGCCCCCACTGTGGCGAGCCCATTGTGCCGGGCGATCCCACCTGGGAACCACCAGCCACAACCGAATCCGGCGTTCCGACCAAGCAACCCCACAGCGGCCCAGCCATCTTGGCGTGGGTGCTAGTCGCAGCGGGGGTGTTCGTCATTATCGCCAGCGCCTTGGTGATCGCCTATGTCGTCTCGCCAGAGATGCAGGGAGCTGTGGCAAGGTTGATCGCGCCACAGCCCACCCCGACGGTCCATCAGACGATCTCGCCCAAGGCCGATGAGGACCCCACCCTCGTCGCAGGGCTTAGCCCAACAGCGATGCCTTCTCCAACCCAAGCATTCACGTTGACCGCTACCGTAACCCCTGCGCCCTCTCCCAGCGCGACCGTATCGCTCACGCCCGCTGCGACGGGCCTCAGCAGCGTCTTTGTCGCGGATGTCACCATCCCCGACGGCACGGAGATCGAGGCCGGTAGCACATTTGTCAAGACATGGCGCGTCCGCAACAATGGAGACGTAACCTGGCCCGCCCAGACGTGCCTGCGCCACGTGGAAGATGAGACGTTCGGCGTGTCTCGGGGAGGCGCTATCGGCAGCGTGGAGCCAGGTCAGGAGATCGACATCTCCCTAACGCTGACTGCGCCGGACGAGCCCGGGACCCATGTGGGTGTCTGGCAGCTCCAGGCCAGCGAGGATGCTCCCTTTGGCACACAATTGACGGTGCTGATCACAGTGCCGGGCGCCGAGAAAACGGGCACGCCCTCTGCCACCACAGCGAGCACCCCGAGCGCATCGGCGACGCCCAGCCCTCCGGCTCTGGTCACACTCATCTTCGAGTACGGCTGGGCTGGGGGCTGGATGGGCATCACCAACCAAGGCAAATGGGCCACCGCCAGCAACGGCCAGGCCTATAGCGCCGAGATGGGCCTGCTCGATACACCCGACGCGCGCGCCGATCTCGCCAACATGATACCCAACGGTTGGCGGCTGAAGATCATGGTGCGACCAGAACTCACCTACGAGGGCTGGACGATGGGCTGCGGCGATGCCATCTGCCAGGCCCATACCAGCAATGCCGGTCAGCAGCTCGTCATCAACCACGTGTACATGGACGACGCCACCTGGACATCTTTTCTCGATGATTGGCTCGCCGGCGGATCCCAGCGTGTAGCGCAAAACGAGCACTACGAAGCACTACAGGAGGCCGTCTTTGCCCCCTTGAACGAGACACCAACGGCCCCTTGTATAGGATTCAGGTTCATCCCAGCAGATTAGGGCAAGAGAGATCGAGCCAGTATTTGTACCACGAGGCCAGGCTCAGGATGATGGCGCAATTTCCGCCCCGCACTTGTCACAGAACTTGGCACCGGCGCGAAGCTCGGCACCGCACTGGGGACACGTGATGACGAGCTGGGCGCCGCAGTTGTCGCAGAACTTGGCCCCGGGTCGCAGCTTGGCGCCACAGCTAGGGCAGACCTCGGGGCTCGGCGTCCGAGCGACGCGCCGAGGGGACCCATCGTGGGCCGTCGCGGCGGCCCACGATGAGGCACCGTATCCGTAAGGTACCTCTCCGCCTGAGGAGACGTACTGCTCGATGAAGCGAAAGGTACCGTCTATCAGCTCCTTCTGTTTGTAGGCCCCGATGGCAGGCAGAGCCAGAAGGGGCAAGAAAAAGAGGGCTGTAACGACGCCCACCACAGCCTTGTCTGCCCACTTGGCCGCCCCTGCCTGTACGAGCAGGTTATCGTCTTGCGGCGTGAGCTGGACACTAAGGGCCGCCGACAAGCCCGCGACGGTACGCCAGGTATCCTCTTTGCGCGCCTGCACGATCACCGCATCGTCGGGAGCGGCTATCGTCTGGACGTCAAAGCCCTGGCTTTGGTACCAATGCGACAGCGCGTCACCTAGCGCTTCCACATCGACACCGGGTGCGTGGTAACTTCGCTGTTCTGTCATGGCTCTCCCTCCTATGTGACAGGTAGCCAGCTCCCATAACGCGTACGGCCAGCACATCGCATGGCTAGGACAACGCTAGTATAGGCGCAAACTCACATCCAAACCGTAAAGACTGCGCTAAAAGCTGCGATACCAGCTAGGGTTACTTGTGCCGAGACATAGGGCGCAGAGCACCAGAGAGGGGCAAGAGGCTCCAAGAGCCGAGTCACCGCCCCTAGGGCGCCCATTCCCTGGCATGCGCGTACCGACTGTATCCTCTCCGCGCGGTGACGCTTGGCTGCTATGGTCGTTGGCCTGCTCGGCCGGCCAGCCCTGGCCGAGGCACTACCCGCCAGCCCCAGCGCATGGCAGCCCAGGCCAGAGCCAGCCATACGACTCCCACAATGGGGTACACCACGCCATAGGATGAGTGGCCCAGCCACCAGCCCAAGAGTGGTGCCAGACCCATCTGCGCGCCACTGTTTGCCAGATTGGTCACTACGATGCCAAAGGCCTGCTCCTCAGGTACAGCGGTGGCACCAGCCAGCACATTGGCTGCGGGCGGCATGAACGCCGTCCCCACCCCTGCCGCCACAGTGATGGCAGCCAGGCCCCAAGCCGACCCTACCAAGGGTGTCAGCGCCAGCGCCGCCGTCGCCAAGATCGCACCCAGCCCCAGCAGCGTCACGGGCCCCAACCGTCTTGAGGCTTGGCCATATGTCAGCCGCACGAGACCGCTGATCCCCTCCCGGCCTGCGATCAGCCCCGCCGCCGCAAAGCTGGTCCAGCCCAGTTCCTCAGCATATAGCAAAAAGAACGAACCACCCATCACAAAGAGCAGGAATGAGTGCAACCCTACAAAAGCGCTCCCTACTCGCACGCGGCTGCGCTGAGTGATCACCCGCCACAGCCGGTCATAGGCCTCCACAATGGCCCGACCGATGCCAGGTGTTGGCTCCACAGCGGGACGTGGTGTCAGCATAGCTGCGGCCGCGCCTCCAACCACAGCGCACGCCATCCCGCTCCAGAAGGCCACGGGGAAGCTCCGCAGACTGAGATAGCCCCCAAGCAGAGGCCCCCCACAGAAGCCGATGCCCTGCGCTGCTGTCACCCAAGCCTGAATCGCATCGTGATGCGATCCGTCAGCCAGCCCAAAGCTGGCCGCCAACCCGTTGGTCCAGAACGTGGCCGTGGCCAGCCCGATGGCCATCTGAGGCAGCACCAGCGCCGCCGCACTCGTGGCCCGGCTCATCAGCCAAGCAGCGAGCGCACTCACCGCAAACACGCCCACCAGCGTCTCGCGGCGGTGACCTCCAGTGGCCAATCGCGCCATTGGCGCCCCCAGCAACACGCCCACCACCGCGGGAACGGCCTGGATGAGCCCCACAGTGGTCTTGTCAACGCGTAGCTTGACCATCAGCAAGGGAACGAGCGTTTGCGACATAGTCAGCACTGCCGGGAACATGGCCATCATCACCAGGATCGCCCACAGATCGCGCCGGCTGCTCACAGACACGTGCTGGTCTTTTGATCCGTCGTGACGTGACAAGATGCCTCCTAGTCCCAACACAAACGCACGCAACTTGGCCAGCACGACGCCGCGTGCCAATCAGCTCGCGCCGACAGGGCCCCAGTCTATGGCAGACCCGCGCCGATGCCAAACACACGACGCCGCGGCAGGGTCACATCAGCTTGATAGGTGGCCCCTTCAACAGTATAATGGATACCTATCCCACCAAGCTAGGCATCTGCCAAAAATGGTGGGCGTTTCTTTGGCAACGTCTTGGGAGAAAGCTGCAACATGACCAACCTCCGGCAAACCTATACACGCGCTCTTGACTATGTGGCCGAGATACTGCCCGAGGATCCCGTCCACCGCTGGGTCCTCACCGAGACCGAGCGACGTGGCCTGCCAGCCATCCAAATCACGCCCGAGCAAGGCAGATTGCTCAACCTGCTGGCGCGGCTTCTTGACGCCAAACGCATCATCGAGATCGGCACGCTTACGGGCTACAGCGGCATCTGGTTAGCGCGCGCTCTGCCTCCTGACGGCCTTCTGATCACGTTGGAACGCAATCCGGAACACGCCAGTCTGGCGCGCGAGGCGTTTGCCAGGGCCGGCATCGCTGACCGCGTGCGGGTGCTTGAGGGACCAGCCGCCGAGACACTAGCTAGCCTAGCGCTTGACGCGCCGCTGGACATGCTGTTCGTAGACGCGGACAAGGCCGGCAATCGCGCCTACTTTGACTGGGGATGGCAGCACGTCCGCCCCGGTGGCCTCATCGTGATCGACAATGTCCTGGCCAACGGTCGCGTGGCCGAGCCCGGCAAGGGTGACGCGTACGCGCGCACGATTGCCGCTTTCAACCGATACATCGCGGAACAGTACGGTGATCTCGCCATCATTATCCCCGGCTACAAGCGAGATGAGGACAACCTGGACGGTACGCTCATCGTTCGGGTGCCATCAGAAGGACGCTAGCAATCCATGAAGACTCTGCTTTTCATCGCCTCGTATGCCAAGCGATACAGAAAGGCCCTCGCTCTGACGATCGCCGCGATGATTGCACTCGTGGGCGTGGACCTCGCCGGACCGTGGGTCGTCCGCGAGTTGGTGGCCCTGGTGAGCGCTGACCCCCCTGACCCACAGAGCCTGGGCGACATCACGCGACTGGCCGTCCTGCTACTGGTGTTGTTCCTTGGCCAGGCGGGGCTGCGGTTCCTGCGGAGCTATATGGCGCACATTGCTGGCTGGGGAGTCGTCGCCGACGCGCGACGTGATATCTACCAACACCTTCAGCGGCTCTCGCTACGCTTCTATGAGGACCAGCAGACCGGTCAGCTCATGTCGCGCATGGTGAATGACTCGGACTATTTCGAGCGCCTGATCGCCCACGCCATCCCCGACACCGTGGTCAACGTTCTGATGCTCGTCGGCGTGAGCTTTGTGTTGGGCGCATTGAACTGGCGCCTATTCCTGCTGACCATGATCCCCATTCCGTTCATCGTGCTAGGCATGCAGGGTTTTGCCAAGTATGTGCGACCCGCATTCCGCCAGCGTCAGAAGGAGCTGGCCGAGCTCAATGCCATCATCAATGACAACCTGTCTGGCATCCGCGAGATCAAGGCCTTCACACGCGAGGAGATGGAGGCATGCCGGGTAGGCTCTCGCATCGATGCCTACAGAAACTCGCTGCTGCGCGCCTTGCGTCTGATGGCCACGTTTGGCCCCGTCGTGGGCTTCTGGTCGTCCTTGGGTACGATCATCGTCCTCTATTTCGGCGGGCGGCTAGCTTTTGCCGGCACGCTCCCCATTCAAGACTTGGTGGCGTTCTTCCTGTATCTCAACCTGTTCTACCAGCCCGTCCGCGCTCTAACTGGTGCCTGGGAGGCCATCCAGGAAGCGATGGCTGGCGCCGAGCGCGTTGCCGAGCTGCTGGAAGAGACACCCGACGTGCAGGATCGTCCCGATGCCATCGCCCTACCCGGACGCGCCGCTGGCCACATTCGTTTCCGAGACGTAGGGTTCCAATACGAGCGTGGCGAGAAGGTACTGGAGAACATCAACCTGGATATCCCAGCCAACTCGGTGATCGCCTTGGTAGGGCCCACAGGCGTCGGCAAGTCCACCCTTGCCAGTTTGATCCCCCGGTTCTACGATGTGACCGAGGGCAGCATCACGTTGGACGGCCATGACGTCCGCGATCTCCAGACGCAGAGCCTGCGCGAGCAGGTGGCCATCGTGCTGCAAGACGTGTTTTTGTTCCACGGCACCGTACGCGACAACATCCTTTTTGGACGCGCCGATGCCAGCGAGGCCGAGGTCATCGAGGCCGCCAAGATTGCCAACGCACATGAGTTCATCACCGGGCTCCCCGATGGCTATGACACCCTGATCGGTGAGCGCGGGGTCAAGCTTTCCGGCGGCCAGAAGCAGCGCCTTTCCATCGCGCGGGCGATCCTCAAGGACGCGCCCATACTGGTGTTGGACGAGGCCACGTCCTCCGTCGACACCGAGACTGAGCTCTTGATCCAGCAAGCACTGGAGCGTCTGATGGAGGGCCGCACCACCATCATCATTGCCCACCGTCTGTCCACCATCCGCAACGCGGACATGATCGTCGTGCTGGAGGACAAGGGCATCGTAGAAATGGGCACGCATGAAGAGCTGATGGCCAAGGATGGTCTCTACCATCACCTGAACAAAGTGCAAACGGTGCCTGCCTTGGCCCTGTCGGGCCGCAGCTAGGGAGAGCAATCGCTGTGACCCCAGATCACTGCATTCGCGCAGCCACGTTAGGGGATCTGGACGCCTTGTGCGCACTGTTCGCGCAGGCTGACGCCCTGCACCAGGCCCAGATTCCCCACGTATTCCGCGAGCACGACGGTCCGGCGCGTTCCCCTCATTACCTGGAGGGCCTTTTCCAGCGAGATGACTTGGCCGTCTGGGTTGCAGAGCAGGACGGCCAAGCCGTGGGCATGCTGGTTGCCGTGGAGCGTCGTGTGCCCGTTCTACCCTTCTTGGTGCCACACCACTACATAGAGATCGACGCCATCGTGGTAGATGAGGCTTACCGGAGCCGGGGCATTGGCACAGACCTGCTCGCCAGCGCCGAGACGTGGGCGATCACGCTAGGCTGCGACGGTATCCAGCTCAGCGTGTGGGAGTTCAACCGTCGCGCACGCTCCTTCTACCAGTCACACGGCTATACGACCGCTATGCGCCGCATGTGGAAGAGTCTCCCCCAGACCGACACCACGTCAAACGGCAACGCCTGAGCGCGCCGTTTAGATCAGGCGGCAGCTCTCGTCGCGCTGCTCCGGGCTCGCGGTTACCCGTGTCCATCGCCATAGCGATAGCTCATGGCGGGCGCTCCCCACTCCACTCCGGGGGAGCGTCAGCCGTTTGGTCATGGGGCTGCCTCGCTCCTAAGTCATCTCCCCCGCCGCCAGCATGTCATATAGAGGACTCGTCGCGATCTCCAGCGGCAGATCGATGCGCGCACGCTGCCGTGATGACGCCATGATCGCCATCAGCACCTCGTGATCCGCGCGACCGCTCTCAGCCTTTAGCGCGTGGTCGCCGCCCTCCTCGATCCAGCGCACCAGCTCTCGCATCTCGATGGCAAAGGGGTTGGGCTCATCCGGCGTGTCGTGGATCTCCCATCCCTCGTCGCCGAACCGGTGGATCCGCCAACCCGTAGGCCAGGGATGCTCTGGCTTCTTGTCGCCATCCACCTCGATCCGACCGGCGGTTCCCGTCAAGATCACGTGCCAGTGCCGCCGCCACCTCTCCTCGCAGCCCGTAGCGACACCCCCTTGCTCCATCAGAGCACGCAAGCCACTGCGGAAGCAGATCCGTCCCATGGCATCTTGCTCGACCTCGTGCCCGTAGGCCGTCGTCGGGCCTTGCGAAGGGTCGCGGTGAATTTGCCCCATCACCCAAGTGATGGGCTCATCATCCGCGAAATAGCGGATCAGATCGATGGTGTGCGTCCCGCAGGTGAGCAGATCGCCGCCGCTAGAAGCGTAGATGCCTTCCAGTTCACCGATCTCGCCCCGATCCAGAGCAGCCTTGGCCTCGACATACCGCTGGTTGAAGCGACGCTGGTGCCCGAAAATCAGGCGCGTGCCACGCTCAGCGCACGCCGCCAACATGGCGTCGGCTTGCGCCAGGTTCAAGGCTACCGGCTTCTCACAAGCGATGCCGCGCACGCCGGCTTGCGCGGCGGCTACGACCGGCGCCACGCGCACGGGCGGCCACGTGCAGACCGAGACCAGATCGAGGCCCTCATTTGCGAGCATCTCCTGGTAGCTAGGATACAGCCTGCAATCGGGAAAATCGCTCTGCCACCGATCCCGGGCCTCCTCTGACGGATCGGCAGCTGCGACGAGAGCGATGCCCGCCTCGAGGTAGCCGCGAGCGTGTGCTCGCGCGATACGACCACAACCAATGATGCCAGCTCGGTACTCTTCGATGCGCAATTGATCCCCCTGGCCACTTGGCCTGCCTGTGTCCGGACTTGTCAGTGAGGCCGCTGAGTGCGCCTCATTCTCTCACCCATCCGCGAACCTACCCGCCGTGCCACTCGCCGTCAAGCTCACCAGCGCTATCACGCTCATCTGGGGGAGCGTGACAACGGGGACAACCATCCTCGCACCGTCGCTCAGCCCCGCGAAGCATCATCACCAATCCTACCAGGAGGATCACCGCCCTAGCTTGACACCGGTCCGCAAAGTACGTACAACTTATCCGCGTGTCGGTAGCCGGCTCATCCACGCCTATCGCCGAGCATCGCAGCCACCTGCCTCATCATTCAGCCGCGTCGCAGCACCTAGCAGCGTCGCATGAGTACCTCGCACGGCGCAACGGACACGAACGCGTGTGTTTCGCTCTGGGCCCTGAGCGGCCCGGCAGAGCCAAGGAGGTCACCCCATGATGCGCTACAAGTACCTGCTGGACGAATCCGAGCTGCCGACGCACTGGTACAACGTCATCCCCGACATGAAGACGCCGCCACCCCCCTATCGGCACCCAGTGACCCTGGATCTGCTCCAGCCCGACGACCTGGCGTCCGTGTTCCCACAGGCGCTGATCGAGCAGGAGACGAGCCAGGATAGCTGGATCCCCATTCCCGAGCAAGTGCGCGACATCCTCAAGATGTGGCGCCCGACGCCGCTCTATCGGGCTGCCCGCTGGGAGCGAGCCCTCGAGACTCCCGCCCGCATCTACTACAAGTGGGAGGGCGTAAGCCCGCCAGGCAGCCACAAGCCGAATACAGCCGTTGCCCAAGCCTACTATGCGCGAGAGGAGGGTCTCCAGGGACTCGCCACCGAGACGGGCGCCGGCCAATGGGGAAGCGCACTCGCCTTTGCTACCCAGATGTTCGGCCTGGCGTGCAAGATCTTTATGGTGGCCATCAGCTACCAGCAGAAGCCCTACCGACGCATCGCCATGGAGACCTGGGGCGGCCACGTGGTCCCCAGCCCTAGCAAGGAGACCCAAGCTGGCCGGAACGTCCTGGCAGTCGATCCCGACACCTCCGGCAGCCTGGGTATCTCTATCAGTGAGGCTATGGAATATGCCGTGACCCACGACGGCTGGAAGTACGCCCTGGGAAGCGTGGTCAACTTTGTGCTGCTGCATCAGACCATCGTGGGCCAAGAGGCCCGCAAGCAGATAGAGATGGCCGGCGACTATCCCGATGTGCTCATCGGCTGCGTGGGAGGCGGCAGCAACTTTGCCGGGCTGTTCTTGCCATTCCTGAGGGACAAGCTCAGCGGCGAGCGCCCGGACCTGCGCGTGATCAACGTCGAGTCCACCGCGTGCCCCAGCTTGACCCGCGGGCTGTACGCTTACGACTGGGCGGATACCGCCAAGACGGGCCCCGTGACCAAGATGTACACCGTCGGGCACACCTTTGTCCCCGCGCCAGTGCATGCAGGCGGTCTACGCTATCACGGCATGGCGCCCATCATCTGCCGACTGCTGGAGGATGGCTACGTCGAGGCACGTGCCTACCATCAGAACGAGGTACTGGAAGCAGCTCACAGCTTTGCTCGATCCGAGGGCCACATCGTGGCGCCAGAGACCGCCCATGCCATCAAGGCCGCCTACGACGAGGCCCTGCGCTGCCGCGAGTCGGGCAAGGCCGAGGTACTGCTCATCGCTGCCAGCGGGCACGGCCACTTTGACCTAGCCGCCTATGACGCCTACCATCGGGGCGTCCTCGAGGATTATGCCTTGGAGGAGGAGCGGCTGCAGAAAGCCTTGGCGAGCCTGCCGCACGTGCAAGGCTAAGCCCGCGAGCAACGGCCCAACCCGACAGCCGAGAAGCCGATGCCGCCAGAGAGAGGAGATCGCCGTGAGAATCCTGCGCGATGCGGGACGCATCCTGGCAACGGTGTTGTCGGCCTTCTGGCTGTTCGTCATTGTGATGGGGGCGATAGAGGAGGGGACGCACCTGACCCTGGAATCCGGGTTGATGCTCTCTCTCATCCTCATCAACGCGACAGCCACGGCCATCGTCTGGTGGCGTGCCCGGCTTGGCGCTATCCTACTACTCGTTGGAGGATTGGCGCTCGCGGCGTTCGCACTCTGGAGCGCCGGGAGCCATCACGCCTTTGCCATGGCGACCTCTGGCGGCCCCTACCTCGTGGCAGGTGCAGCGGTGCTCGTCGGCGAGCGCTTCCGCCGGCGCGATCGCTAGCCCCGCGGAGACGAGAGCCCGTAGAGACAAAGCCCAACCGTCCGCGTACCTCGTCTGCGAGGCGGGTGTTCGCCCATCCCGCCTCTGCGTATACGCGCATGCGGAAGCGCTCGTATACGCATCTGCAGGCACTAGTCGTCCCAGCGCATCACGACGCCCATCGCCTGGGTCCTGTCCTCTAGCAACATAGCGTACAACTCGGGGGCCTGCTCGAACGACGCGCGATGCGTCACCAAGCGGGCAACGTCGAGATCGCCGCCTGCCACCAGGTCGAAGAACAAGCTCGCGTGCCGAGCCTTGGTCCAGGGATTGTCGCCCGTGGCGTGCTCCGGATGCGAGCTGTTATGAGCACCGATAATCGTATAGGAGGGGCTATTGCACAGATCGTGAAAGTCGAATAGCGTGGGTCCCCGGGGACTGGAGACCAGGACACAACGCCCCATGCGACGGAGCACCCTGAACTCTTGGGGGATCACGTCCGGGTTGCCCGTGAGCTCAAACACCACGTCGGCCATGCGGCCATTCGTCGCCTCGGCAACCGCCTCCTGCACGTCGCGCTCCGTCGCCACCACGCCTTGGAGGCCTTCCCGATCCGGCAGCAGTCCCATCCGGAACCTCGAGACATCCACCCCAATCACGGGCCGTGAGCCTGCGAACTGGCACAACTGGCTCGTGATCTGGCCCAGGATACCGAGCCCATACACGACGGCCGCCTCCCCAAAGACCAGGCCCGATCGACGCACGCCATTCAGGGCAATCTGGGCCAACGTAAGGAAGACCGCCTCTTCGTCGGTGACCTTCTTCGTGACATCCCACGTCAGAGCCTGGGGCTCGGCGACATAGGCGGCGTGCCTGCCGTAACCCGACACACGCTTCCCAACCCACGACGGATCGACGCCGCTACCCACCTCGACTACCGTGCCTACGTTGTCATAGCCTGGGAAGTAGGGATAATCTCGGAAGCGACTCCAGACCTCGCCCGTGGGGCTGTTGCCATCCAGCACAGACAGCTCTGTGCCCGTGCTGATCAGCGTGCGATGCGTCTTGATGAGCAGCTCCCCCTGCCCCGGGCGCGGCACCGGCCGGTCTTGCACCGCCACCTCTCTAGGCCCAACAAACACCACCGTGGGATTCTCCATCTCAGTGTTCCTCTCTAGTGTGCGGTGAGACAAGCGCTACGCTTACCAGCGGCAGGTACACGCCGGTCACGCTATAGTAGCCAAGCGGCCTTGGTAGCTATGCAACCTTGGTAGCTATG
>CAZTMY010000029.1:0-15094 GCA_964614895.1 uncultured Anaerolineales bacterium | reverse complement strand
TGCGCAGCGTGGCTCGGCACGTAGCATAGTCGCCGCCACCTTCGACCATGGGATCGGTCACGTCGCCCCGTTTGCCGGCAACCTTGCTGAGGAGATGCGCCTTGGGCTGAGCCCGCACAAAGCGCAGAGCCAGGTCCTGAAGGTGAGAACGTTCCATGAGAAGGATGAGATCTGCCTCGTCTACCATCTGTTGCGTTAGGACCCGAGCACGATGCTTGCTTAGGTCAAGGCCCTCTTTGCGTAACAGGGCCACTGCCTCAGGGGCAGCGCGCCTTCCGTTGTGAGCCCACAGGCCTGCTGATGCGACGCGCAGGCGCGCATCGTCGCCGCGGTTCTCCAATAGCTGCGCAAAGAGCCGTTCGGCCATGGCCGAACGGCAAGTGTTGCCAGTGCACACAAACAGGACAAGGGGACGATAAGTCATTTCTCTCCTTGACACGCACGAGCGGGGCTGCCAATAGCAGCCCCGCTCGTGAGCTCTCAGGCCAGCTCTGGAAGCAGCAATCCGTATCCACCATCATGGCGTCGGTAAACCACAGCAAAGCCCTCGGTCTCGACGTTGTAGAACACATAGAAATCGTGTCCGAGAAGCTCCATTTGATCGATAGCCTCGTCGACATACATGGGCATGGTCTCAAATCGTTTGATTCGTATTACCTGTTCCTCGCTGTCGGTCTGGGCCTCCGAGCGAAGGGGTTCAAGAGCTTCGACACGGCTCTTGGAGCGCCAATGCTTTCCCTTGTAGCGCTCGATCTGGCGGGACATCTTGCCTAGAACGGCGTCAAGCGAAGAACGCAGGTCTGAGGACTTGTCTTCAGCACGCAGCAAGGCTCCATTGGCCCGCAACGTGAGCTGCACTACCTGTCGATCCTTGCTGCTCTTGGTGCTATAGGATGCGAGATCGACGCGCGCTTCGGAGATGTTGGGAAGGTAGCGGTCAAGCTTTGAAACCTTTGACTCGACGAGTTCTCGGAGTTGATCCGTGACCTGAAGGTTGCGCCCACTGATGATGATATCCATCTCGCAAACTCCTTTCCCTTGCAGGGTCGGCCGAGCCTATATTGACACAGCGACCAAGCCATGGGCTCCCGCGAGGGTGTTCACGAGCCTTGTTAAGGTGCGCTGTGTGAGTCCATGCTACTATGTGTATCTTCGTCTGTCAATGGGGCCTACCATAGCTGGCGCGCTCCGGCGTTGACAGAGATCTCTGCGGATGCTACCCTCTGCTCGAGGAGAGAGCTATGCCCGTTTACTGGAGTGACGACCCAAAAGGGACTCGACGGCGTGATGAGCGCCATCCTCGATCCGCTCCGAACTGGGGACGTGTACTCGCAGTGGGGCTTCTCTTGGCCGTCGTCGCCGCAGTGAGCGCGCGACTCACCCTCGTAGCTCTCGTCGGCGCACCCGTAGCGTTGGGTGTACCCACGCTTTGCCCGCGTCCTACCGCTACTCCAACCGCTGCGCAGACTCCCGATGCGAATGTCGCGGCCGTCTCCCAGGCATCTGGCGCCGCTATCCCCAGCGTGGCCCCGGAGCCGCGCACATTTCGTCTGGCGGTTGAGCAGGACTTGTACGACGCCCACATCAGATCGCTAGATGCGCTCGACCGGGCCCACGATGACGTGATCGTGTTGCCCTATGTGCCTGGTACATCGCCTGAAGACCTGCTCACGCAGAGGCTAGCTGACGGCATAGTATTCTGGACGATCGAGCCGTTGCCCTATGGCATCCCGCTGGCTGAGATACCATACGCGCTGGTAGTCAATCACAAGATCGATCGAAACGGCTTCTCGCTGCCCCAGCTGGTGGCTATTGCTGAGGGCCTGGATGAAACTTATACGCTCATAGTCCCCAACGACGATCGCCTCGTGCGCGCATTCCTGGATCTGGACTATTTAGGTTTCCCGGTGGCACACGTCGATTCCTGGAGCGACGTCATTGCCTACGTGGGCAGTCATGGGGATGCTATTGGGATTGTCCCGTGGGATCTGGTGGACTATCGCGTACGTCCGGTGCTCGTAGATGGGCGTCGCGCCGATCCGGCCGAGACCGCAGGGTACCCGTTCTGTCGACGGATCTGGCTGCTAGAGAGCTCGGCTATGCTTATGCCTGCGACCTCGCTGGAGGATCTGCGACGCGATCTCGCCTACGATGCAGGGCCGACGGTCGTTTTGGTCGCGGTCGGAGACGTAACGCTGGACAGCTATTGCGGGGAACGCATCGCTGAGGAAGGGCCGAGGTATCCCTTTGAGGGAGCAGGGGTGTGGTCGTTGCTGTCAGGCGCAGATATCACACTCGGTAGCCTGGCGTGTGTTCTATCGGATCGGGGCGATCTCGGCGATGGTCTCACAAGCTACCGTGCCGATCGGACTTTGCTCGAGGGGCTGGTGTATGCCGGCTTTGACGTCTTTTCACTGGCCAACGAGCACGCCATGGCGTTTGGCTCGGAGGCTTTGACGGACACGCTGACTGTGCTTCAGGGAGCGGGAATTGCGGCGGTAGGTGCTGGGATCAATCGTGACAAAGCCTATGGGCCAGTCGTTCTGGAGCGGAATGGGCTAAGGGTTGCGATCTTGGGGGTCAACCTGGTAGGCTCGGAAGCGCTGGCAGCGGGTCCTGACACGCCTGGTGTGGCATGGCTGGACTCGACTTGGGCGCTGAGAGCTGTGCGGGAGGCGCGCAAGAAGGCAGACGTGGTGATCGTATCCTGTCATTGGGGGCAGGAGCATGTCTCCGAGATCTCGCCTGAGCAAAGCGCGGCCGCAGAGGGTCTGCTGGAGGCCGGCGCCGATCTCATCGTTGGTCACGGTTCTCACGTGGTGCAGGCCATCTCCTACCGAGAGAATGGTGTTGTGGCCTATAGCCTCGGCGATCTGATCTACCATCCCTGGTCTTGGTCTGATCCAGACACCACCTTGGGGTTGGCGCTGCGATGCATACTCGGCTCCCAGGGGATCAAGGTAGTTGAGCTGGTGCCACTTCGCGTGACTGATTGCCAGCCCTACGTTCTCGAAGGGGAAGAGGCGTCCGCGGCGATCTCCTACGTGGGGGAGCTCACTGGCCAGAAGGAAGGTGCGGTGACGCCCACCCCTGGCTAATGACTATCACCTACCATATGCCTGAGATATGCCTCGATCATCTCGTCCAGGCCGCCGTCTAGCACGGCAGCGGTGTTGCCGGTTTCATAGCCGGTGCGCAGGTCCTTGACCATGCGGTATGGATGGAGCACGTAGGAGCGGATCTGATTGCCCCAGCCGGCGGATACGTGCTCACCCCGCAGCTTGGCCATCGCTTCTTGTTGCTTCTGGAGCTCGAGATCGTACAGGCGCGCGCGCAGCACGGCCATCGCTCGCTCGCGGTTCTGGATCTGCGATCGCTCGTTCTGGCACTGCACCACAATGCCCGTGGGGATGTGAGTCAAACGTACAGCGGTCGAGTTCTTTTGCACATTCTGGCCGCCATGTCCCGAAGCGCGAAAAACGTCCATCCGGACGTCGTCGGGGTTGATATCCACGGTTATCTCATTGCCAATATCGGGGATCACATCGACGAGCGCAAAGGATGTGTGGCGACGGTGGGCGTTGTCAAAGGGCGAGATACGCACTAGCCGGTGCACGCCCTTTTCTGAGCTGAGGTAGCCGTACGCGTACTTGCCCTCGATCTCCACGGTGACGCTCTTCAAGCCGGCCTCTTCGCCGGGCGTCTGATCGTAGATCTCGCTGGAGAAGCCGCGCTGTTCGGCCCATCGGAGGTACATGCGTAGCAGCATCTCAGCCCAGTCTTGTGACTCAGTACCGCCTGCGCCGGCATAGATGGAAAGAATAGCGGATCGGTGATCGTGGGGGCCACTAAGCATCGCACGGAATCGCATGGCGTCAAGCTTGGCCTGGAGCTCCTTGGCCTGTTGCGTGATCTCGCGCGCCATCTGCTCTTCACTCTCACCCTCGATGAGCTGAGCAAGGTCTAGGAGATCGCTGGCGGCGGTTTCCAAATCGCGCCATTCTTGCACTTGCGCCTCTAGGTTGGCGAGCGTCTGCATCAACTCTTGCGCCCGCTTTGGCTCGTCCCAGATGCTGGCGTCGGATGTCTCTTTGCGAAGCTCTGCGATCCGCATCTCTTTCTCTGGCAGGTCAAAGACGCTCCATGAGTTTCGTGATCTCTTGGCGCATCCCGTCGAGTTGGGTTGTCAGTTCATCCATAGAAATCCTCCTCTGGCCGCAAGCTGTCCGGCTAGACCGATTCGTCAAACAAGGCCTCCACAAACGCGCGAGGATCAAAGGGCGCCCAGTCATCAAGGGACTCGCCAGTAGCGGCAAAATACACCGGCAGCGCGAGCTCGTGGGCGATAGCAAACACTATCCCGCCCTTGGCGGTGCTATCGAGCTTGGCCAGCACGATGCCTGTGACTTGGACCTTTTCGCTGAACGTCTTGGCCTGTAGTAGGGCGTTCTGGCCGGAGGTGGCGTCAAGCACCAGAAGCGTCTCATGGGGCGCACGATGAACTTGTTTTTGCGCGACCCCGTGCACCTTGGCCAGCTCTTGCATTAGGTTGTACTTGGTGTGGAGCCTGCCTGCCGTGTCGATGATAAGGACGTTGGCTCCTCGCGATTGGCAAGCGCGAATCGCGTCATAGACGACGGCCCCAGGATCCGCGCCGGGCTGGGGCGCCACGATGCCTACGCCAACGCGGTCGGCCCAGATCGCGAGCTGGTCGATGGCGGCAGCTCGGAACGTGTCGGCAGCGGCCAGCAGGACCTCGTCGCCCCGTTGCTGGTGGTAACGCGCCAGCTTGGCGATGCTGGTGGTCTTCCCGGAGCCGTTGACGCCTACGACCAGGATGACGTTTAGCAGGCGCTCGCCTGGCAGGTAGGGACGCTGGACGGCCTCAAGCATGGCTACCAGGCGATCCTTGAGCGCCTGGCGCAGTTGCGCTGGCGTTGTGCTGGGCGACGTCTCCTTGCGCAGATCGCTCACAAGTGCCATCGTCGTGTTGGCGCCAACATCCGCTTGCACGAGCAGCATCTCCAGCTCTTCCCAGGTCTCCTCGGTGATGGTCTCCTGCCGAAAGAGGCCCGCGATTCGCCCAAAGAACGACCGTCTTGTCTTGGTCAGGCTAATTTGCAGCTTTTTGCTTGCGGCCACCGTCATCGTCCTCATCTCTCTTGCCTTCTTGTAGCCTACCATTATAGCAGAGGCCATTGACAGGCGGAAACCAGCCGCGCCGCAGCTCCTTGGCACGGGGAGCTGCGGCGCTCTTGGGGATGTTGGACTAGATGCGTTTGCGGTAGGCTGACCAGACCAGAACACCGAGCAGGATCAACAGCGTGCCCGCGGCAAGGATCCAGAGCGTGCGGAGCCATCCCCAGACTTGCTGGTAGGGTGTGCGCACCAACGGTAGCTCCGCCGCGGGCGCTATCTCGGTAGGCTGCTGGGCGGGGGCAGCAGCGGCCACATTGGCGGTGGTCTCCGAGGGGGTCAAGGTTGGCAGCGAGGTGGGAGGGGGCTGCGTGGGCTCTGGCGTCGGTGGGACGAGGGTCGGGGTTTCCGTCACGGCGACCTCTTCCACGGGGGGAGCGGCGGCTCGGTCTGCGGCCATGCTGGTGGCGGGCAGCGTTTCGGGAAGGCTCTTTTCCCCGGCGGGCATCTCGCTTGCGGAAGCCACCGATGCGACGGCTCCTCCGCCTCCCATCCCTACGGCCGACGTGGGAGTCGCAGCGTCGGCGGAGAGCTGCACGCCCAGGGGAGCCTCTGCGGCATCGGCGTCGGAGGCCGGCTCTTCGATGGCGCTTTCCTCGGCGGCCGCTGCGACCGCGGGCTCCGATGCCACCTCTATCTGGGGCACCGGCGCTTCTGAGGCGGGAGCGTTCTCTAGCAGAACGACCGACTCCTTTTTGGCGCTCTCCTCGACGACATGCGTCTCAACGACAGCCGCTACTCGCTGGGCCGATGGTGCGGAAGCGGCTGGCTTCCAGCCGAAAGTGAGGGCCATGTCGCCAGCGAACAGAATCACCATCAGCGCAGAGGCCACGACCGCGGCGGTCCGGGCGAAGGCGAACAGGCCCTCCCAGCGACGTTGGCGCGCTTGCGCCGGCTGCATGGCCTGAGGCAGGGCAAAACTACGCGGTGCGTGCAACCTGGGCGTCTGCGAAACCAACGCAACGGTGCGGCGGAGCTCGGCGAGTTCGCGACGGCATGCGTCGCACTCTTCTAGGTGACGGGCAACACGCGCTAGCTCCTTGGGGGCGAGTTGGTTGTCGATATAGGCAGAGAGATTCGCTTGCGAGAAGCGATGCTCTTTACTCTGTTGTGGCTTGCGGCTCGCCATTGGCTAACCTCAGAAACTGCAACCGAATCCCTTGCTACTCAACAGTAGGACGAAACCCCGTTGGTATTTGTTCCTGCCGTTCCAGTAGGAACCCACGCATCTTGGCGCGTGCGCGTGAGAGGCGTGACTTGACCGTGCCAAGCGCGACTGCCGTCACGGCTGCGATCTCTTCGTATGCCATACCCTCGATATCGGCTAATACGAGGACGGTGCGTTGGTCAGGTGGTAGCACTTCCAGTCCCTCCTGGATGAGGCGGCCGAGTTCCTGGCGTGCCACCCAATCCTCGGGGCTCTCCTCTTTGCTCCCCAGCAATCCCGAGTGCTCGTCGTCTTCCACCAGATCATCGATCGGAGCGCTGGGACGGCGTTGGTGGAACCGCAGCAGGTCATAGCAGCAGTTTGTAACAATGCGAAGAAGCCACGCCTTGAAGGACCCACCGCGGTATTGGTGGAGTGCTTTGTAGGCTTTGATGAACCCGTTTTGGGTAGCGTCGGACGCCGCATCTGCATTCCCGAGGACGCGGTAGGCGACGTTATAAGCCATGTCCTGGTAGTGGTAGACCAGGTCATTGAAGGCCTCGAGATTGCCCTGTTGAGCGCGAGCGATGAGTTTTGCTTCGTTCATAGGGCTGATACTGCCACCCTCAGGAGCCGAGACCTTGATATCCGTTACACGTCTTATGACTGGCGGTTCAGTGTAGCTTGCCAGGCACGGGTCGCCAAACTTGACGCTCAACCCCTCGCGGCCTATACTCGGATCGGTCCTGCCGAAGTGGCGGAACGGCATACGCGGTGGTCTCAAAAACCACTGGAGGTTGCTCCTTGTGGGTTCGAATCCCACCTTCGGCATCTATGGTAGTATAAGGGACCTCGGTTGGCAAGCCTTACGTGCCGAGGGCGCTTGGGCAAAGCCGTTCAAGAAGCTCAGTCCGATCCGCCAGGGCCGAGCCTCTTTTTTGCCGAGACGTGGGATGCGAGCCCCGCTGCATAGCGGTTGGGTCGCGGGAAAGGAGCTGTGCAATGCCTCTGGTAACGAGCAAAGAGATGCTTGAGGCCGCCGTAGAGGGCCACTATGCTGTGGGTGCTTTCAACGCCAACAACATGGAGCAGATTCAGGGCATCGTGAACGCCGCTGAGGCCGAAGAGGCGCCGGTGATCCTCCAGGTGAGCCAGGGCGCCATTCGTTATGCGGGCCTCGAGTTCGCAGCGGCCATGGTCAAGACCGCTGCCGAGCTGGTCGACGTGCCCGTCGTGTTGCATCTTGATCACGGTACCGACTTTTTCCAGAATGTGCGATGCCTGAGGGCTGGCTTCACTTCGCTCATGTTTGATGGTTCGGCGTTGCCGTTTGAGGAGAATGTGGCCGTCACCGCGCGGGTGGCGGAGATCGCGCATATCGTCGGTATTCCCGTCGAGGCTGAGCTGGGGAAGGTGCTCAAGTCGACAGACAATGTCAGCGAGCAGGACGTGCTGGACGCTATGACCAAGCCGGAGCAGGCACGCGAGTTCGTTGAGCGCACTCGATGCGATTCGTTGGCAGTGGCGGTGGGCTCGGTGCATGCCATGCGTTCCCAGGCTGCAGAGCTGAACATCGACCGGATCCGTGCAATCCGCGAGCAGGTTGATATTCCCTTTGTGCTACACGGCAGCTCGGGCGTGCGAGAGGAGAGCGTTCTGGAGGCGATCCCTCATGGCATCGCCAAGATCAACGTGGCGACGCTGCTGAACCAGGCATTCACGACCGGGATCAAGCGGGGGCTAGCCGAACTCCCCGACAATGTAGATCCTCGCAAGATCCTCGTTCACTCGCGAGATGAGGTGATGGAGGCGGTGCGTCACAAGATCCAGATCTTTGGCAGTAGCGGAAAGGCGACGTCCAGCGGGTATCGCTCGCCGCGGCGTGTCTTTACCAAGGCCGAGCTAGGCGAGGCAGAGTAGGCACAGTAATGTCGATGAACGCGGGGGAGCCAGAAGCTCCCCCGCTTGGTCGTTCATGCGAACAGGCCCCACCACAGCGCGTTGACGGAAGCGTGCGTTGGTGCCGAGGCCGTACTCTTTCGCGAGCAGAGGCCGGCCAAGCTAGCCATCCCCCGTAGGCCCAATTAGGTACCCCATAGCCACGTGGGGCGTTGTTCAGGTGCGCGAGCCCAAGGATGTCTACTACCAGCGACAGGAGTGGGTGGTTGGCCTGTTGCCCCACCGCACTTTGGATGATGCCCGTCAGCTTTGCCTGTCGCGAAGGATGGCTCCGAGGCGCCTGTGAACTGGCTGAAGAGCAAAAGCGCATACAGGGCAAATCTCAGCAGACCAGTTATCCTGGTGCCGTCTTTCCCTTGTAGGTCCCCCGTGATCACTCAGGTGACCAAGTGCTCGCGGTTGATGTTACTCAGGAACTCGTTGCGGGTCGAAGCACGAGACTTGAACAACCCCAGCATAGCACTAGTCACCATGCGTGCGTTAGCCTTCTTGATGCCTCGCATGGCCGTGCACATGTGCACCCCCTCCACAACGACAGCTACGCCCAAGGGGTGTAACGTCTCATTGAGGAACTCGGCGATCTCCTGGGTCATGCGCTCTTGGATCTGCAGGCGCCGCGCGAACATCTCGACGATGCGCGGTATCTTGCTCAAGCCGATGACCCGACCGCGCGGGATGTAGCCGACATGGCAGCGGCCGATGAAGGGCAGCAGGTGATGCTCGCACAGACTGTAAAAGTCGATATCGCGTACGATCACCATCTCATCATAGTCTACCTCGAACACGGCGTCGTTGACGAGCTTGACGGGATCCACATGGTAGCCGGCAGTAAGCTCGGCATACATGCGGGCGACCCGTGAGGGGGTCTTGACGAGGCCTTCGCGATCGGGGTCCTCGCCGATGGCTTCCAGGATCGTACGCACCGCACACTCGAGATCAGCGGTGCACTCTTGGTCGGGAATATCTACCAGATCCACGCGAAACGCGTCATAGTCGGCGGGGTTCACTGCCATTTTGGGCATGGTATTCCTCTTTCACTAGCAGTCTGCGAGATGTTGTGTCACAAGCGGATATCGGGTCGCAGACGTACGTCGGTGTGGTCCAGATGGGATGTGTGGCAATGTCGTGTAGGCAGGACGACCGACCCTCAAACACCAAAGGCGGCGCCAAATCGGCAAGGGCACCACGACATGCGCCGTGGCGAAGATGTCAGTGTCGACCAATCGTCCCACAGGTGCGCTGATGCTTCCCTGGCCTACTAGGGCTAGGCCCAGATTGATGGCCCGCGGGCCATTCGGATCTGCCGTGCGAACCCGCCCCAACCGTTGCTCGATGGGCCGCAGGACCTGGTTCTTGAGCGTGATCTCATCCAGCACCGTCTCTACTCGGCACGTTGCGTTGAGGAAGGCCGGTTGGTTGGTGGTGCCGATAGGTACGGTCTCGTACGGCGGCGACAGATCGACAAGGTTCACTTGTTTGGCCAGCTCCTCAACGGCCTGTTGCAGATTGCGGATGGGATCGACGTTGGAGCCAAGTAGCAAGTAGCTCCAGCGGTAATCGGGTGGACAGACACGCTCACGGTGAATCTCGACGCCGACGCACCCGGTAAATCGTACGGCGCCGGGCTTGGCAACGTGTACGGTTGCTGAACGTGCCCTGGATTGCGCGAGGTAGATGCACGCGATCTCTTCCGCCAGCCTTTCCACCAGATAGTGGCTGCTCTCTTGCGCCAGGTCGACCACTTGCTTGGTGATGGTGCGGTGGTTGACGGCGTGGCGCACGTCATCGGTCCTGCCTGCGGTGTGGTGTCGGTCTCTATGGTGATGTCGATCACCACGTCTTGTAGGTTGTGCCGTTCATCATGGTTGATGCCGATGATGGTGCGAAGGAGCAGATCGCGTACCAGGATGAGATCGCCCACAGCCTCTTTTCTCGTTGGGTTGAGGCTATAGGTGCTCGCCACCAGTCACGCTTAGCACCTCGCCGGTGATAAACTCGGATCGCAATAGGAAAAGCGCGGCCTCCACAATGTCCGGAGGGCTGCCGGTGTGACCCAGCGGGATCCGGGGCACCAATCGCTGTAATTCCTCGTTGGGTTTCCCGGGCGGTGGCAGGATGGCCCCTGGCGCGATGGCGTTTACCTGCACTTGTGGGGCGAGGCCTAGCGCTAGGGTCTTGGTTAGAGCGATCAGCCCTGCCTTGGCGACCGTGTAGGCAACGTAGGCTTTGCCCGGCCGCAGGGCGCGCCAGTCGGCGATATTGATGATGTGACCATGCCGGTCAGGTTCCAGCTGCCTCGCAAAGGCCTGGCACAGGAGAAAAGGGGCTTTCAGGTTAATGGCAAGGTGGCGATCCCAGAGCTCCTCGGTGGTAGTTTCCAGGGTACCTCGCTCAAAGATCGCGGCGCTGTTGATCAGGATGTCGATGGCTCCGAGCGCCTCTCGTACAGCCGGGATGATGTCCTGGACGGCCCCCGCATCGCTTAGATCGGCTTGTACTGCGACGGCGCGCCGACCTAGGGCCTGGATCTGGGCCACGGTCTCGTGCGCGGGTCCGACGGATCGATTGTAGTGGACAGCGACGTCAGCCCCCGCTTGCGCCAGACCGAGGGCCATCGCTTTCCCCAGCCGGACAGCCGCACCCGTCACAATGGTAACACTGCCTTGCAGATCCACTGGCTTTTCTCCCAGACGCGGCCCTAGTCGGCTTTGGCGCTGCAGTTTCCTCAGTTGCGCAGTTCATCGGCTTTGGCGGCTACGCTCTCCAGCAAGGCATCGAAGGCTTGCTCGAACTGGGCGACGCCCTCTTCAAGCAGTTGGTCGGTGAGATCGCGTAGGCTGATGCCGCATTTGGCTAGCTGGGCTAGGTTGGCTCGGGCGATATCCAGGCCGTCTCGGACTGCCACGGTCGCTGTGCCATGGTCCAGCGTGGCCGCGATGGTCCGTGGTGGCATGGTATTGACAGTGTGGGGACCAACCAGCGGATCCACGTACATCGTATCGGGATAGGCAGGGTTCTTGGTGCTGGTGCTAGCCCACAAGGGTCTCTGGACCCGGCCGCCAGCCTGGGCAATGCGTTCCCACCTCCCGTCGGCAAAGAGCACTTCAAACAAGCTGTACACGATCTTGGCGTTGGATACGGCGATCTTGCCCTGCAACTCTTTCTCACCAATGGCCGCTAGAGCGGCATCGGCTTTGGTATCCAGGCGGCTCACAAAGAGCGAGGCTACGGAGTTCAGCTTGCTGATGTCGCCGCCTCGGTCGAGACGATCCTCAAGGCCGCTGATGTACGCTTCTGCTTGTTGGCGGTACTTCTCTTGGCCAAAGATGAGGGTAACGTTGACGTTGATGCCTTCGCTGATCAGCGTGCGTATGGGTGCTAGGCCCTCATCGGTCGCTGGCACCTTGATCATGATATTGGGTCGCTGGAGCGTGTTCCACAGACGACGCGCCTCGGCGATGGTCCCATCAGCGTCATGGGCGAGCTTCGGGTTGACCTCGATGCTCACAAAGCCATCACCAGCGTTGCTCTCATCCCAGATTGGCCGCAGCAAGTCGGCGGCTGCCGCAATGTCCTTGAGCGCCAAACCCTCGTAGAGCGTGACCGGGTCTGCTGAAGGGTCATTGGCGAGCATGGTTTTGAGATCATCGTCATAGTCCTCGCTACCCCCAATGGCCTTGTTAAAGATGGATGGGTTAGAAGTAACTCCGCGGATTCCCTGGTCTATAAGCTCTTGCAGCTCTCCGGATGCAATCAGAGACCGCTGGATAAAGTCGAGCCAGACTGATTGACCGAGCGCATGCAGATCGTGAATGATGGTCATGGTTTAGTTGCTCCTTTGGCAATGATTTGGTGAATCTCTAGTTATTTATCTGAATATCGTTTTCTTTGGCATGTGAGTAGGTACTAGCTCGATTTTAGGCCTATCGCTGCAGCGCCCAGTAGGCCTGCCGCTGGATGGACGATCACGTGAATTGGGATGTCTCGCATCACGTACATGAGGCGCCCCTTGTGGCAAAAGGAAGCGTAGAAGCGTGGGTCCTGCAGGGCAGGCAGGATCTTGGGCGGGATGCCGCCACCGAGATAGACGCCGCCACGCGCGAGAACGGTCAAGGCCAAGTTCCCGGCGATGGCGGCCAGCATCTCGACAAAGAGATCCAACGTCGCCTTGCAGAGGGGAATGGCATTCTCGCCCCGCAGGGCCTCGGTGACGATCACCGGCGTGGGATCCTCTGCAGCATCAAGCCGTGCTCGTAGCCTGTCCGGCTCGGCAAAACCTTCCACATCTCGCAAGAAGGCATAGATGGTCGGCACGCCCGTGCCAGAGCACACACGCTCATTGCTCACGTGTCCGAGGCGATCCATCAGATGGGTGAACAGCCGAGCCTGCCGAGGCGAGTTGGGCGCCCAGTCCGAGTGCCCGGCCTCCGATGGCTGGGGCTCGTAAGCCGTGCCGTCCCATATCAGGTAGGCCGCTCCCAACCCTGTCCCTGGCGCTACCACCGCCAGTGGCTCTCCCCGCTGTGACTTTCCTGCGTTGAGCGTGACAACATCGTCCGGCTCTAGCGCCGGGATGGCTTGGGCGAGGGCATAAAGGTCATTGATCAAACGCACGCGCTCGAGACCCAGCTCGCGCGCCAGATCGGCCTCGGACATATCCCACGGCAGGTTTGTCCCCGTGACGTGTCCCTCAATGACAGGACCCGGCACGCCAAGGGTGGCCTCGGCGACCTCTTGCCCAACCTCACTGAGGTAGGCGCGGGCTAGGTCCGCAAAGCTTGCATAGCCGCGGCTGGGGAGCGTACGCTGCGCGATAGGATGATGGGGCCCGTGGACCTCATCGAACAGAGCTAGAGTCGTCTTGGTGCCGCCGATATCTCCGGCTAGGTGCATGCTCTCTCTATCCTGTCGTAACACTAGGCTTGGCCCAAGCCGAGGAGCCGCGCTGCATTGCCGCCTAGCACCTGGGCGCGGGCAGCGGGCTCCAGATCCTGATAGATCACTTGCCGTATTCCCCACTCGTAGCGCATGGGGCAGAAGGGCGTGTCGCTTCCATAGCAGATTCGCTCCGGCCCCAAGACGTCCAGCGCTGTGAGAACCTTGCGATAGTCCGCCTCGGAATCGACGAGGTACCAGTTAGGATACTGCTGGGCATAAGAGATGGCCGCATCGTGCAAGTGTGGCACGCCTGCGCCGCCCATGTGGATGACCAAAATCCGTAACTCGGGGAAGGCATCCGATAGGGCAGCTATGCGGAAGGGGTGGGTGCGTTCAAAATCGTTGGCGCCACAGTGCACTGCCAGCACCAGGCCAGCCTCGGCGATGCGAGCCACAAACGGCAAGCTCAGCTCGGGATCGTCGATATAGTACCCATCACGCGCACCGTTGAGCTTGATGCCCAGCATCCCATACTCTTCGATACATCGCGTCAGCTCGTCATGGCTCTCGGCTATGCCCAAACGAGGGTTCACGCCTCCAAAGGGGATGATGCGATCGGGATGTCGGCGCGCGGCTTCCGCGATGGCCGCATTGTCGGGAGCGATCTGCCGGGTATAAGTCAGCATGGGCCAGCAAACAGCCCGGTCCACACCCACCGCGTCCATGCGGTGGATGACGGTCTCGGCATCGACCCCGATACCTCGCGGCTTGGCACTAACGTGACAATCCGCATCAATGTACATCGTGACGCTCCTATGCTGCTTGGGGTCATGAGATCGGCCAACAGTGGCGTCTCCCTGATGACACGCTAGCAGTAGAGAGTATAGCGCCCGTGGGCAACGCGGGCAAGCGGCGATGTCCGGAGTAAAAGGGTGACACAAGAGGCGGGAAACGATTTGCACATCCGAGTGAGCTATGGTAACATGTGGCCGGTTGCGGAGGCGTAGTGTAGTGGTTTAACATGCCGGCCTGTCAAGCCGGAGATCGCGGGTTCGAATCCCGTCGCTTCCGCCTGATCACACAGGCGAGAGAACCGTCGTCTCAGTCCTTTTGAGGCATCTCTGCCCACGGCGAGGTCCACTGACCTCGCCGTTTTGCTTTGTGGGCAACGCTTGGACATCAGTGGTGCAGGCGTTGACATCGTACGCGGTACGCGTTTCTAGCGCATCATGGCAGTGAGCGGTTCTCAAGCGGGGGCACATGATGGTCCATGATGTGTCCCCGCGTTCGCCCGTTGCGAACGAGCGATGCTTGCGGAGGTTCCCCAGACCCACTTTTGCAGGGATGACCGGCGTTATCCTGAAGATATCGTCATACCCTCGGTCTTGCGTGCCGTGCTCGAGTTCCTTGGGAATGAGGGCTATGGCTGCGGAGCTGGTGCGGGACGAGGACTTGGTCGTTGATGAGGGCACGCTGCGGGAGCACTATGAGATGCACAACAGCGCCCTGGGCCAGATGACGGAGGCGCGGCGGACCGGCGCGCCTTTCTTGCCGAGGTGGCTGCGACTCTTGCCGGCGGGCTTGGGCATGTCGGCACGTCGGAGCATGCCTACCACGCTGTCGCCTGTTACGCTAGCCAGCACGACCTGATGTGGCCGGTCTGGGGTCTGGCGGGCAGCATCGGTCACCCAGAAGCGTGCCTGAAAGCGGCCGATCTGAGCGTCGTCGAGCGTCGCGTGCCAACTGGCGTAGCTGACGCTATCTGGCAGGCCGGCATAAGGTGTGGTATCCTCGCCCTCAAACGGGGGTGCGTGGGCTAGCTATAGCGCGCACCTGTGGAAAGCAAGTCAGCCAGGACATACCCAAAGTGTCCAGAGCCGCCTGCCAGCGCGAGGCGGATCATCAGTATCCATC
>CAZTMY010000028.1:0-15180 GCA_964614895.1 uncultured Anaerolineales bacterium | reverse complement strand
CCCAATCCCGACCCTTTGGGAGCCCGGCTCTCCATAGTGATCGTGATGCCCCTGATTGGTCGCATGTAGGCTATGGCGCGGCGGGCAAGATCCAGCCCTTCACCCAAAGGCATTGCCTCCAGCGACGGATGTTCCTCTCGGAGGCCCAGATCCGATGAGACGATAACGATCTGATCGTCCTCTCGCGTCTCGATGCTGGCCTGCGCCGTGATGTCAATGGCGGCGTTGAGGGTCAAGCCCCCTCCCTCGAACAGGTACAGAGGATAGACGTCCAGGGTCCCCCCGGCTAGGTCAATACGCGTGGGCACGGTAACGGTGATCTTCATCAGTGCTCCTCTTCCTGGATAGCGGCCAAGTTTGGTCAGGTCTGCGCGTGGCTTCCGTCGGCATCGCGCCAAACGCGCACATAGCTCTGGGCAGCACGTTCGAACGTATCGTCGTGGCTAATGACAAATAGCTGGGAAAAGCCCCGTACACCCATGATGCGCTCTGCCAGGCGTTCGCGTCGCTGGCTATCCAGATGCGCGGTGGGCTCGTCAAAGAAGGCTATGTCCACGGCCGATGTCTCTCGCAGCAGGGCCATGCGGACAGCTAGAGCAGCAGCCATGCGCTCGCCGCCCGAGAGCTGTTCATAACTACGTTGCTCCCTGCCAAGGTCCAGCGACAGACCATAGTCTTCCTCCCAGACCAGACGCCCATCGGCTTGGCCCATCAGCTCGCCGTAGATGACGGCTGCTTGGTGCGAGATGCGGCGGACGAGCCGTTGTGTGATCAGCGGGCCGGCATCGCGCAGCAGAGCGCGCAGGTAAGACAGGAGCTCGCTGGTGGCACGGCTTTGTGCCAGGGCCTCTTGCTGGGCGAGTAGCTCTGCCCGCAAGCGCGCCAACGCATCGATCTCCTCTTGGAGCTGGCTACGTTGCTCCTCCAACGACTGATGTTGGGCCCTCGCCGCGGCGGCCTGTTCTCGAGCGCGACTCAGCTCACGATTGACACGTTGGTACGCATCGGCATCATAGGCTGCGGCGGCTTGGGCGGCGTTCTGTACGGCTGCTGCGCGCTTGGCAGAGAGAGCTTGCAGCGCCTCTTCCATCTCCGCCAGGCGATGTTGTGTCTGCGGCAGAGCCTGAGCCGCTTGCCGTGCGCCTAGGTAGGCCTCGTGACCGGGCCTGTGGCGCTCACGTTCGGCGCGGGCCTGGGCGATGGCCTCGTCCAGCCCGTCGTACGCTGCCAGCGACGTCTCTATGGCCTGAACCTGCTCTTGCACCACGGCCAGCTCCGACCGCATGGTGGCCAGAGTTTGCATTGCAGCGATGGTGCCTTCTGCTATCTGACGCGCCGCTCGCTGCTCGGAGCGCGGGTCACCTAGCTCCTCGATGGCGGCACGTAACGCACCGACGGACGCAGCCGCATCGCTCAGCCGCTCTCTGTCCCGTCGGATCCGCTCCAGCGCGGCAACGCTCTTGGCGTAGCGTTCCTCGGCGCGAGCGAGCTCGCCGGTCGAGGGCGCCTTGCGCAGATCCTTCTGAAGCCTTTTTAGGCGCTCCTTGAGGGATCGCTCCTGCTGGGCGAGCTCGCTGACGCGATTGGCATCGCGTGCTAGCTCGTTCCGTAGGCGATCTTGGTCGCTGTCGTTGCGGGCCAGCAGCTTTTGACGGCGACCCTCCGGGAGCGCTTGCTCACAAGTGGGGCAAACGGCGGTGGCCTGCTGGAGGGCTGCCGTCTGAGAGGTGATCTGTTCCAACCTAGCACGCGAATGGGAAATCTCATCAGTCAGCGCACTCCTGCGTTCTCCTAGCGACGTAATCTCTTCTTCGATCCGCGTCCGCTCGGCGGCGAGCTTTGTGGCGCGCTTGGTCTGATCCCGTAGAGCCTGTAACATCGCTAGCTCACGGGCGATCTGCTGCTCCATCTCGCTGAGCTGGCTATCTAGCCTGGAGGCATCCCGGGCGCGATCCTCGGCCAAACGGAGCTGCTTCTCCAAACGTTGCTGCTCCTCGACGCGAGGCTGCAACTCCTCAACGCGTGCTTGCGCCGCCTGGCCCCGCTTGACGGCTTCAGTGGCGGCTGCGGCGCGCTCCTGCAGGCGGGCCACCTCGGTACGATACCGAGTGCGCTCCTGACGCAACTTTTCGCGGGCGGCGCGTTGCCGATCCAGCTCTGTCAGGCGGGTTTCTGCGGCCATGTAGGCGTGGTGCCCAGCTTTGCTTTGCCTCAGTACCTCCCGAGCGGCTTGGGCCTGCCGCATCGCCTCGCGAGCATCTGCTAACCGTTGTGATTGATGCCGCATGTCCAGTTCTACCTGGTGGAGCTTTGCCTGCGCCTCTTGCGCCGCTATCTGGAGAGCCTCCATCTTTGCAGCGCGTGGCTCGTTGGTGGCGATGGCTCGCTCGTAGCTCGCCAGTTCGGCTTCGACGCTGGTCAGGCGGTCCTGCAAAGCTACCAGTCGGGTCTGACGTTGCGCCAAGTCTGCAAGTTGCCCTTCCATGTGGGCGATGGAGCGTGCTAGCTCCTGCTGATGATCCTGAAGGTACCGCTGAGAGGGACGGAGGGCCTCGTAGGCCGCACGATACATATCTACGCACAGGAGCGGATCAAAGATCGCTTTGCGCGCTGCTGCTGGCTGGAGGAATGGCGCTGTGAAGGTAGCTTGAGCTACACCGATGGTGGTCTCGAACAGGGAGGATAAGCCGGGAGACTCTTCGACGCGCAAGTGCTGACGCAACCAGGCCGTTACCTCTTCGGAGCCGTCGGCAAGCACCCGATTTCCGAGCTCGGTGTCGGTGACTATGTAACGGATGGTAGCGCGATGGTTAAAGTCGCGGCGTACATCGTAGGTGCGCTCATCCAGTGACGAGGTGATGCGCACTTGCACCGCTCCCTTGCGCGCTCCCTCGCGCAAGCGTTCGGCGTATGTGCCGCGCTGGCAATCGAATAGCGCCAGGCCGATGGCTTCCAACAGAGAGCTTTTGCCGGCGCCGTTAGGTCCCACAATGGCGATGGTGCCCGGGGCGAGATCTACCTCGGCGTGGGCATAGCTCTTGAAATTGGTGAGAAGCACCCTCTGGATCAGCATGGTCTAGGTCTCGCTGTTGGACGGTGGCTCTGGCGCGCTGCTGAGCGGGTGGCCGTGTTTCTCTTGCCAGCTCTCCAAAGTCGCAACTATGTCTTGAGGATCGCTATCCGCTAGGGCGAGCTCTTGGACAGTCAACGCTAGATCCGTGAGAGGCGTGGCGAGGTCGCGTAGGCGGGCGTCCTGCGCGATCATCTCCGATAGAACGTGGTGCGCCAGCTCACGTCGGCTGAGCTCGACGCCGACATCGGTCTCCCCTGGCTCCAAAGTGGTTAGGTCGCGAATGCGGACGACTAGGGGATTGAGCGTATCGACCAACATGGCCTCGATGCGATCAAGATCGAGCGCGTTTCTGGGAAAGCCAAGCAGGCCTCGCAAGGTCAGCTCCACCACAGGCTGGCGCGCGTCGTTCGCTTCGATACTGGCCTCGTTGGCTATCGCGCGTACTCTTTCCCATAGCGCCGTTGGACGCTGGATATCCTTCGTACAGCAGGTTAGCCTAAGGAAGGGCCGCCCCTGCACAGCGATCCTCTCGGGTGGCAGGCGCAACCCGTCCTTCGCATCCAGTTTGATAATGTGATACCCACGGTCGGTCCACTGAGATTCGGTTGCCGAGTTAGCTTCCAATGAGCCGGGGTTAAAGATCCAGCCCAGCCGCTCGTAGGGCTTGTGGATGTGCCCCAACGCGACGTACTCGACCCAGTTTTGCAGCGGGAGTAGGTCGCTTTCGCGCAGGGTGCCACTGTACGCATCGAGCACGCCCTCCATGCCAGCGTGAAGCATGAGGATAGTGTGGCGAGAGTCGGCTTCGGGTAACTGGGGGATGGCCGTGGCCAGGTCGGCGACGACTGCCGGTGTGGCAGCACCCACGTAACGGCAACCAATGATGCGCAGCTTGTTGGGCAGGTCAATGTACGCGCCGCGACACTCGTGAGGATCCCATGGCAGGAGCACGAGCTCGCCCCCATGGTACTCGGGCGTAAGAAGGATCAAGAGGCCCATCTGCGCGAGAAAGTCCAACCAGGAAAGCGGCTCGCGAAAGTGGGGGCGCTCGTGATTGCCCTCGACTGCTATGACCTGGATGCCGGCATCTTGCAGCATCTCGAGCACCGAGACGGCCTGGTAGAGGGTGTTGGCGTCCACGGTGCGCCTGTGGAACAGATCACCGGCCAGGAGAACCACCCGTACCTGTCGGGCGACGGCGTCCTGGGCCATCTTGAGAAAAGCTCGGTAGAAATCCTGCTGCCGCTCCCGCAGGCCGTATTGGGCATAACCGAGATGTGCATCGGCTGCATGCAAGAGGGTGTAAGCCATGTAGCTCTCCCGGCGGCTAGCTGGCAGTGGGGTCTCTTCCGTCCTCTGGGGCCGGTGCTGTGCGCTCCATCCGGATGAGCATCTCAGCTACCTGCTCGATGGCAATACGTTGTTTCCGGTAGTAATCGGACTCGCTCATCGCCAGGCGCCGCGCGATGTCGCGGATTTTGAGGCCCTGGATGTAGCGGAGTTCCAGGATGTTGTAGACCAGCCATTCGGCCGCTGTGAGGCTTCGCTCGCCATCGGGGCGCAGTCGCTCGATGGCCTCGGTGAGCACCGACCGCGCAGCCTTGGCGGGGACGTGGCCATTCTCCGCGAGGCGATCGCGCACGACCTGCAGACGCATGAGAGGGCTGTTGGTGAGCTTTGGCCCTCCCCAGAGCTGGCTAAGAGCATCTTTGACGGTCTGCGTAAAGCCAGAGGAGTGGATCGGATTGGTGGCAAGGCCTTGTCGCGCGCTGGAGCTGGCGAAAGAAGGCTGGGAGCGCCATTCTTGCAACTGGACTAGCTCGCTCTCGAGGCCTTGCATGATGGCCAAGACTTGCCGCTGAAGCTGGATATCCTCCAGAGCGCGATCGAGGCGCTCTACCAGTCGCTGCGCGGCCAGGAGTTGCTCCGGATCAAAGCTAGGTTCTGGGCCCACGGCGCGGACGCCCACAATGCCCAAGATGACGTTGTCAGGCCCTGCTCGTAGAGGCAACAACCAGTGTCCGTCCGCCACGATCCAGTCTTCGTTGTGTAGGTCGCCATCGACGCGGCTCTTGCTAACCTTTTCCAATAGTCCAGCCAAAGACACACCCGAGATCAGATCCGACACTGCCTGCTGTGGCCCGCAGACGATACGTAGCACCAGCTCGGAGCTGCGCATGGCGACGATAAAGCCAGAGGGCGCGCGCAGCCGCTCGCAGAGGGCGATCAGGGTGTTCTCCAAGAGTTGCTCCAGGTCGGTAGTCGTCAGGAGGCGCTCATCCAGCGCCTCGATCAGCGCGAGTTCGCGATGATCATGGGGATGAGCCAGGCGGTCGATGATCGGTTTGGCTTTGTTCACCAGCATCTGCAGCAACACGACGGTGCCGGCTACCAACGTGACCATGACGGTATCGCGGGGAAGGCCCAGAATTGACTCGACGCTGGGCACGAGCAGCATGAGGATTAGGACTACAATGGCTACCAAGGGGCCGCGCAGTAGGAAGTGAATGAGCCGGTGCTTGATCACACGATCAGGCACGAACATGCCCTGGTACGCTACCGTGTAGCCGATCACTATCGTCATGCCGGCTATAGCCGCGTTGGCTAGTAATGTAAGCACGAGAACCGCGTTGAGCGAAAGCACCTCAGCCGCTGTTGGGACCAGGAGGTATGGAAAAGCCGCAATACTAGGAGCCAGAATCGTCAACGCCAGATAGGACATGCGACGCCGCGTAGAAGATGTTAGGCTCTGTAGCTGTGCCTGACGGATGTTGAGCCAGGCGGCACCGCTGATGAGCAGGTAGTAGATGGCAAAGGCCCAGAACAGCTCCCCCGGGACGAAATGGTAGAAGCGTCCTTTCTGGCTGACACCCGTGACCAACCATGGAGTGAACAGAATGGCCGCAAACGCGGCGGCTCCTAGGAGATAGGCTGCGGCGGTGAGTATCCGGCGGTAGAGCACGCGCGTTCCGGTCGTGCTCAGTACCACGTCCGAGAAGCGGTAGCTCGCGGCCGGCACAAAGGCGATCCCCAGCCACTGGACGCGCAGCCAGATTTGCGCTGCCTCGGTAGTCTCTACACTGACGATGGTTACATCTACCAAGTAGATGAGGGTAACAAAGGCCATCAGCTCGGCGAATGCCTGGGCTACGCGGCTCTGCAGGTTCTGCGCCAGGATGTAGGTCAGCAGCGAAAAGTCGAGGATGACGATGGCTGACGAAAGCGCCAGACTCAAGAACTCTAGAATGCCGGTAAGGGTAATTGTCTCCATACCATCATGTGGTGTATCAACGTAACAGCTCAAGCGAACGAAGCACGACTTGGTACCAGTATACCACAGGGACCACGAAAAGCAGGCTATCGATACGATCGAGCATGCCACCGTGCCCGGGGATCAGGTGTCCCGAGTCCTTGACGCCTACTTGTCGCTTGATGACCGACTCGGCCAGATCGCCAAAGGTGGCAGCGACGGCGATGAGCAACCCCAGGAGGGTACTCCATCCGAGTCCGATGCCGAGGAACAGAGGACCCGCGATCATCGCTACGAGCAGCGCCCCCCCCAACCCCCCGAAGGCCCCCTCCCAGGACTTTTTCGGGCTGATCTTGGGTGCCAGACGATGTCTGCCCAGATGCACGCCTACGGCATAGGCTGCCGTGTCGCAGATCCAGGTGCTGACCAGGGCTGTGGCTAGCCAGGCCAAGCCGTCTGGAACCGCTCGCAGGCGCCCCACATGACTGGCTCCGTAGCCCACGTAGAGCGCCCCCGCTGCCAGCAGCCCCCAGGTCTCTAGGGAACCCGGCCGATTGTGATGGAACACCGCGATGCTAGGCGGAACGATGCAGAGCAACAGCAATGTTGGCGAGAGCAACTGGAGTTTGGGCCAGCTACCATCGGCGGCAAGGAGCAGCGCCAGAAACAATGCCGCCATCACCGAGGGACGTAGTCCATGCTTCCGCAAGAGCTGGACTAGTTCAATCATCGCCAGGGCCACCGCGATCAGCACCACGGTACCGAGCCAAGTGCCGCCAAAGTATACTGCTACGGCCACTACTGGGATGAGCACGGCTGCGCTCGCCACGCGTCTGCTCAGCATCGTGCTCCTCCAGCTGCGATGTTGATGGGTGAGATGTCAGTTGCCGTCGGGCTCCAGGCGACCGAAGCGGCGGTGACGGTTCTGAAAGGCGGCGAGAGCCTCGTATAGGTCTTCTCGGCCGAAATCTGGCCAGAGCACTTCCGTGCTATAGTACTCGGCATAGGCCGCTTGCCATATGAGAAAGTTGCTTAGGCGCATTTCGCGGGCAGTGCGGATGACTAGGTCGGGATCTGGCAGCCCTCGAGTGGTCAAGTGATCGCTAATGGTCTGCTCGTCGATGGCCTCAGGAGATAGGCCTTCCGCCATGAGGGCCTTGAACGCATCCACGATCTCCGCACGGCCCCCATAGTTGAAGGCAATGTTCAGGCCCAGACGTGTGTTGCCTGCGGTCAGTTCTTCAGCGCGCGCGATCTTGGTCACTATGGCCTGCGGCAATCCCTCCGTGCGGCCCAGGTGCCGCAGTCGAACGCCCGCTTCGTGCAGTTCTTGCAGCCGGTTGTCCAGAACGCTCTCGGCAAGCGCGAGCAAGGCCCGTACTTCGGCCATGGGGCGAGCCCAGTTCTCCGTGGAAAAGGCATAGATGGTGAGCTGCTCGATGCCGAACTCAATCGCAGCCTTCACTACCTCGCGCAGGTTCTCGGCACCCGCGCGATGCCCCGCTGTACGCGGCAAGCCGCGCATTTGCGCCCAACGCCCGTTGCCATCCATGATGATGGCAACATGGCACGGGATGCGCTTCAAGGTCGGAAGCGGAGGCAGGGTTGCCCGCTCACTCATCACACTTCCATGATCTCTTTCTGCTTGGCCTCGCCCAGAGCGTCCAATTTGCCAATGTACTCGTCGGTCACTTCTTGCAGGTCGTTCTGGGCGCGGTAGCGATCATCCTCGGAGATGTCACCGTCCCTTTCCATTGCCTGCAACGCTCTCATGGCGTCGCGGCGGGCATTCCGGACGGCAACGCGGCCCTCTTCGACCCGCTGGTTCACCATGCGTGCCAGATCCTTGCGCCGTTCATCGGTGAGAGGAGGAATGCCAAGCCGGATGACCTTGCCATCGTTGTTGGGGGTGAGGCCAAGATCCGACTTGAGGATGGCACGCTCAATGGCAGATAGCGTTGACGCATCCCAGGGGCGGATCACCAAGAGACGGGCTTCGGGTACGGCGATGGTGGCCAGCTGGTTAAGCGGCATGACGGACTCGTAAGCCTCAACCTTAAGGTCCTCTACCAGCGCGGGCGAGGCACGGCCGGTCCGTATGATAAGCAGGTCGTGTCTGAGCGCGTCGACGGCCTTTGCCATCTTTTCCTCGACTTCGAGTAGAAGATCGTCAGTCATGTGTGGTCTCCGTATTGCTCTATGACGCCGCTGCTGCCAGCGAGGGACCAGGTGTCTGCTGGCCAGCTACTGGCAAGACACCATGGTACCGATGGGCTCGCCACAAATGGCCCGGACCAGGCTATCTGGCGGCGTAAGCTTGAACACCATCACGGGGAGGTCGTTGTCCATGCAAAGGGATAGGGCCGTGCTATCCATGACACGTAGCCCCATATTTAGGGCTTGGATGAAGGAGATACGCTCAAAGCGTTTGGCGTGCGAGTTCGTGAGAGGATCGTTATCGTAGATGCCGTCCACTTTGGTTGCCTTGAGCAAGATCTTCGCTCCGATCTCCATGGCACGCAAGGCGGCCGCCGTGTCGGTGGTAAAGAAGGGGTTGCCCGTGCCCGCGCCAAAAATGACAACCCGTCCCTTTTCCAGGTGGCGGATCGCTCGACGTCGGATATATGGCTCGGCAACCTGGCGGATCTCAATGGCTGTCTGTACGCGGGTGACCACTCCCAGACGCTCTAGTGCATCCTGGAGCGCCAAAGCGTTGATGACGGTCCCGAGCATCCCCATATAGTCTGCGGTGGCGCGATCCATACCTCTGGCGACCGCCGCTCCGCCACGCCAGATGTTGCCAGCGCCGATAACGATGCCGATATCGGCACCAAGCTCACTGGCGAGCTTGATCTGTTCAGCGAGCTGATCGGCGGTGTTGGGATCTACCCCAAAGCCCTTCTCGGAGGCCATGAATTCGCCCGAGAGTTTAAGCAGTACCCGTGAGTACTTGGGCTTGGTCATCAACTCCTCCGCGGAAAGGGCATCTACGACGGAGTGGCACTGGGCAGCCACTCCGTCATTATCAAGCTAGCCAATCTGGAACCGTGCGAATCGAGCGATTACGATGTTCTCACCAAGCTTGGCGATCGTCTCCGTCAAGAGCTGCTGGACGGTCTGATCCTCGTTTCTGATGAACTGCTGGTCGAGCAAGCAATTCTTCTCATAGAACTTGCGCAGCTTGCCCTCGATGATGCGGTCCATCACATGCTCCGGCTTGTTCTCGCCAGCTAGCTCGGCGCGAATGGCATCCTTCTGCTCGTCGAGCACGTCCTCTGGCACGTCGTCGCGCGAGATCCATTTAGGATCTACGGCGGCGATTTGCATGGCAACGTCGTGGCAGAACGTCTGGAACTCGTCGGTGCGCGCTACGAAATCCGTCTCGCAGTTCACTTCCACGAGTACACCCAGCTTGCCGCCAGCGTGGACATACGCCTCAACCAGTCCATCGCCTGCAACTCGGTTTGCCTTCTTGGCAGCGGCCGCAAGGCCTTTTTGCTTCAGTATCTCTGACGCGGCCTCGAGATCGCCTTCGGTCTGCTCGAGGGCTTTCTTGCAATCCAAGACGCCCGCGCCCGTCAACTCGCGGAGCTGCTTGATCATCTCGATGCTGACTGTCATAGGTGGGTTCTCTCCCAATCTGCTATCATGCTAGGCGCGATCCAGACGGATCGCGCTATGTTGGCGATCGATTACTCTTTGTACTCTTGATCGTCATCGATGATGAGGATATCCTCGTCGCCGTCTTCATCCATGGCCGCGACCACATCGTTGATTACCGTCGTCGCACTGGCCTCTTCAGGCTGTTCTCTCGGGCCATAGACTTGCTCATAGACGCCGACGGGCTCGAGGGTGCTTGCTGGCCCTTCCTCCATCATGACGCCGCGCATCTGCTGGCCCTCCACAACGGCGTCGGCGACCTTGGTGGTGATCAAGAGTATCGAGCGGATGGCGTCATCGTTGCCAGGGATCACATAGTCGATGGGATCCGGGTTGCAGTTTGTGTCGACCAGCGCAATGATGGGGATCCCAACGCGTTTAGCTTCCGCTACGGCAATGTCCTCGGTAGCGATATCCACGACATAGATAGCGTCGGGCATCTGGTTCAGATTGCGCAGACCGCCGATCTTGCGGTGAAGCTTGGCGAGCTCACGGGTTTTGCCCGTCGCCTCTTTCTTGGGCAGGACGGCCCACTCCCCGCGTTCCTCTTGGCCCTCCAGCTCTAGCATATAGTCAATACGGGAGCGGATGGTGCGAAAGTTCGTCAACGTGCCCCCGAGCCAGCGCTCGTTGACGTAGGGCATGCCACAACGCATGGCTTGGTTCAGGATCGTGTCCTGAGCCTGGCGCTTGGTGCCCACAAAGATGATGGTTCCGCCTTCTGCTACTGTATCGCGGATAAAGGCGCGAGCTCGCTCGAGCGCCTCCATCGTCTGTGACAGGTCGATGATGTGGATGTGGTTGCGCTCCGTAAAGATGTACGGGCGCATCTTGGGATTCCACCGACGGCTGCGGTGCCCAAAGTGGACACCAGCCTCCAACAGTTCTCTCATGGTCACAATTGCCACCGTTTCCCTCCAAAGACTCGTTTTGCACACCCGCCCCCTGACTCGCAGATGAACCTGCCCCGCAGTGCGGAGCGGGCACGACATCGGCCACATGAGAGCGTGCTTGATCGTGAGTTTCTACTCAGCAACCGAGTATAACATGCGGGTCAGGAGGACGCAAATGGTTGAGGGAGACGGCTGCCATGTGGTATACTCGGCGAGTTCTGTGAGACTATCCTTCGCTCGCTGGAGGTGACCTATGCTTTCCGATGATCTGCTTTCCATTCTTGCTTGCCCGGCCTGCAAAACGCGTGTTGTCTTGGTGCGAGACTCGTGGCTGGTTTGCCAGAATGATGCATGCCGGCGGAAATACCCCATCGTGGATGGGATTCCCGTCATGCTGATCGAAGAGGGCAGCAAGTACATCGACGTGGATCCAGATGATCTTCCCGAGCCGCATGCATAGACGAGGCCGTTCCTCGGCGTTGGGCGGGGCTCTGACGCGTTGCCGCCAAGCCGCCGTCTTGGTGGTGGTCTTGATGGGATTGCTGTTGTATCGAGCCCCGGTAGTAGCAGCCGCAGCACCCGTTCGCGTCGTAGCCACCGACCTGACGTACACGTTTTCGGAGAGCATCACCTTCTCCATCGAGCTCGAGAGCGACGAGCCCATTCAGGAGGTGATTCTGTTCTATGGTATGGTTGGCGAGCCGGTGGTGCGCCGAATCTACCCCGAGATGACCCCTGGCAGCTCGCTTGCGCTCTCCCATATCGAGGCGCTGGAGCCGGGGCAGTTCGCTCCCGGCACGCGCTTGCGAGCCTGGTGGGAAGTGATGTTGGCGTCCGGAGAAACGGTCTCATTGCCCCAAGAGCAGTTCACATACGTGGATGAGGCCATCGAATGGCAAGAGCTCCACAGTGAGCGCGTGACCCTTCACTGGCACGGACACGCTGAGAGCCAGGCCAAAGATCTCCTAGCTTTGGCTGAGGAGGTCATCGATCGCCTTGCAGAAGAGATGGGAGTACCGCGCCCAGGCCAGGTGACGATCTGGGTATACAACAACGAGCGTGACATGTCACGGGCCACGTCCATGCGGAGTGAGTCGTACGACGCACGCGTAAAGACTCTCGGCATGACCATGGAAGGCGGCACCTTGCTGTTGCTCGGTTCGCATAGCGATGTGCAACGGACGCTGGCGCATGAGCTTTGCCACATAGTTGTGGGCCTAGCTACCGATAACCCCTATATTGAGATCCCGCGATGGCTGGATGAAGGTCTGGCCATGTACGCGGAGGGCGAGTTGCCCCGTGACAACCGTAGGGCTCTGGAGGCTGCCATCGTGCATGACAAGCTCATCTCACTGCGATCGCTGACTAGCTATACCGGCGATCCCGAGCGGGTGAACCTGTTCTACGGTCAAGCCTACTCGGTGGTGGCCTTTATTCTGGACGAGTATGGTGATGAGGCCATGCGCGAGCTTCTGGCTGTGTTTTCCGAGGGACGACGGCAGGACGACGCCCTGGAGCGAGTTCTTGGCTTTGGGCTGGATGGGCTTGAGAGACGATGGCGCGTGAGCCTTGGTCTGGGGCCCGTGCCTACGGTTGCGCCCGGGTCGTCCTCTGATTCTCAGGCTGACCTGGCATGGGAGTGCCCCGCGCTTGGGGCGCCGGTTGGCGTGGCTGTCTCCAGTGTCGCCTTGGCTTGGACACGCTGATGCCTGAACTCCCCGAGGTCGAGACGATTGCACGATGTCTGCGCCGTCAGTTGGTGGGTGAGACCATCATCAGGGCCCACGTCTTGCTGAGGCGCGTTATTGCGTGTCCGGACGCGGATGCCTTTGCCAAGCAAGTCCGGGGGCGTCGTTTTGCGAGCTTTGGGCGCCGTGGCAAGTATCTTCTCGCAGAGCTGGCGCCGAGCGGGTGGCTTGTGATGCATTTCCGGATGTCGGGACGGCTACGTATCGTCCGTACAGGCGACTTGCCGGGTAAGCATACAAGGCTGATGCTGGATCTCGGCTCTGGTAGGACCATTCGGCTGGATGATCAGCGCACCTTTGGGCGGGCATGGCTGGTGGATGATCCCGACGTTGTGACGTCGGGTCTAGGGCCGGAGCCCCTATCAGCCGAATGGACGCTGCAGCGGTTTACGGACGATCTCCAGCCAAGGCATCGCATGATCAAGCCGCTGCTGCTGGATCAAGAATTCGTGGCGGGACTGGGCAACATCTATGTCGATGAGGCGCTTCATCTGGCCAGGGTGCACCCAGCCCTACCGGCAGATAGTCTTGCTCCTGACGACATTGCTCGTCTGCATGATGCCATCCAGACGGTGCTGAGGGTTGCCGTCGAGCACGAGGGGACCACCCTCCGGGATTTTCGGACACCCGACGGTGATGCCGGGGGACACCAGTTCGCACTTCGAGTCTATGGTCGCGATGGGGAACCTTGCATGACGTGCGGCAGCGCTATCGTCAAGGTGCGCCTTGGAGGGCGCGGCACCCACTATTGCCCCGTTTGCCAACCAGCGCCTTCTGCATGAGGCGATGAACGTTGCTGGGAGAGGCGCGATGGCGTCTGATGGCCAAGCCAATGCGCTAAGACGCGCGATCGAGACGCGAGCGCGGACCGTAGCTGGCGCTGATAGATCGTTCCAGGTCCTTACATTGGCGGACAGCCGCGTCATCGCACGGGAGCTTGGGAGATCTCGTTGGGAGGTCGAGCTGGCGGCGGTGCGAGCGCGGATCATGCCCGCGCGCTACCGGAAAAATCTGGGTACTGTCGGGTGGGATGGTCAGGCGAATCTGTTGGCCTCTTGTGTGGCCGTGGTAGGCTGTGGGGGGCTGGGGGGCTGGCTGGCAGAGGGACTTGCTCGCATGGGCGTAGGGCGCATTATCCTGGTGGACGGTGATCGGTTCCAGGAGGGCAATCTCAATCGCCAGCTCGGGTGTCTTGAGAGCTCACTGGGGCGTTCGAAGGTGGCGGTGCTTGCCGAGCGTCTGCATCAGGTCAATGGCGCCGTGCAGGTTGTGCCTTGCGACGTGGCCTTGGATGCTAGGAACGGAAGAGCGTTACTAGATGGTGCCGATGTGGTTGCCGATGCACTGGACTCGTTGCCGGCACGGTATATGTTGCAGAGTATTGCCCGTGACATGGGCATTCCCATGGTGCACGGAGCGGTGGCTGGCTACATGGGCCAGGTGACGACCATCATGCCCGGCGATGTGGGCCTAGTGCGGCTCTATGGGGAAGAACCAGCCGTCGAACATGGCGTCGAGACGCGCTTTGGGAGCCCGGCAGCGACGCCCATGCTGGTAGCAGCCTGGCAGCTTGCCGAGGTGGTCAAGCTACTGATAGGTGAAGTATCGGTCCTGTCGGACCGGATACTGTTGCTGGATACGCTGTACGGTGATGTGCGTGAGATCTCCTGGGAGACGGATACAGGCGAGTAGCCAAGACAATCCTGACCGTGGACGACGGTGTCCAGATCGTACGCATGGCTCTCAATCAAGAGGGCTACAAGGTGCGTACAGCCTGCGACGAACTGGCGGCGATTGAGGCTATCGAGGCGGGGGGCGTTGACTCGGTTCTGCTGGGCGTTGGCATGTCACTGCTCGATGGTTTGAAGCGTCTGCTGTCGCATCCGTGAGCTCTCGAACGTGCCCATCATCTTTCTCACGGTTCGCAGTCGAGATCGGGAGGTGGTCGCAGGCTTTGGGGGCAGACGACTATGTCCGGAAGCCTTTCTGTGTGGACGAGCTGATAGCGTGGATCCGCAATGTGCTCCGGCGTGGCGGGTGGGATCGCAAAGACACTATGGTATCCATGATGATGATCGGTTGAGGTTTGAGCCGACGCTGAGAGTGCTCTACCCTATTCACAGCCTCTGGAAGAGGCGTGGGCTGGAGATCCCGATCGCGGTGTACACACGCTATCTCTGAGAGAGGATCGAGGACGACACGTCATCCCCGGGATTCCTGGTGACAGGGCAGTGAAGGGCTACATGTTGGGGTCTTGGGGCGAGTCCGGTGCGAGTTCGCAGAGTGAATCATCCGATGATGATGACAACGGTGATGCGCATAGGAGATAAATGCCATGGGTACATGTCGGAGATGCTGGCGAGGGACGCGGTTGGCATTGGGAGCACTGCTCGTATGCCTGGTAGCTGTGGGTTGCGAGAGCTGGTTCCGCTCGGGGACTGCAACGCCAGAGCCATCGCCAGCTACTACCGTCAAAGCGACCGCAGAGCCGACGGCGCTGCCGGACGTGACGTCCACCGCGATCTCTCCCATTGGGGAGCCGGCCACGCCTGTACC
>CAZTMY010000027.1:0-15193 GCA_964614895.1 uncultured Anaerolineales bacterium | reverse complement strand
CAGCCAGCTATGCTGCGGCGCCGTGCTAATACCACACTTCTTGACGTAGAACCAGCCACAGTGATGGATTGACGCGCGCCAGTTTCCATGCTAGAATCAATGTAATTGCATTGAGCAGGAGGAGTAGACTGCCGGGCGCTGGTAGAGAAGAGGGGTCACTGGCTGAAAGCCCCTCGCAGCAAGCGCGGTCGAAGGTCGCCTGGGAGCAGGCTGGCTGAGTTGGTAGGCCAGTCCGGGAGCGCCCGTTACAGCGGTTGAGCGCGGTAGTATGGCTGATGGCCACTACCGAATCGGAGTGGTACCGCGGAAGGGCTCTTTCGTCTCCAAGTGACGAACGAGCTCTTTTTTTGCTTGCGTGGCACGGATTGCTGTCGCTGGAGAGGAGATAACCATGAACGCCCAGGCTCCCTTGCCCAAAGAGATGCCCAAGATCTATGACGCCGCTCTGATCGAGCAACCGCTCTACGAGTGGTGGGAGCGTCAAGGATACTTTCGGCCAGAGATCGACCCAGACCGTGAGCCGTTTGTCATTGCGATGCCGCCGCCCAACGTCACCGGGGCGCTGCACCTGGGCCATGCCATCATGTCCAGTATCGAGGACGCTTTGATCCGCTACCACCGTCTTTTGGGAGAACCTACCTTGTGGGTGCCCGGCAGCGATCATGCTGGCATCGCTACCCAGAACGTGGTGGAGCGCGAGCTCGCCCGCGAGGGCATCACGCGCTATGATCTTGGGCGGGAGGGGTTCATCCAGCGCGTCTGGGAGTGGAAAGCCATCTACCATGCCCGCATCACCCAGCAGCAACGGCGTCTGGGCATCTCTTGCGACTGGGAACGCGAGCGGTTCACCATGGACGAGGACCTTTCGCGGGCCGTGCGCGAGGCCTTTGTGAGGCTCTACGAGCGAGGGTGGATCTATCGTGGGCTCTACCTGGTTAACTGGTGCCCCCGCTGCGGTACGGCGGTGTCCGATCTCGAGGTGGAGCACACCGAGACGGATACCCATCTGTGGTACGTGCGCTATTGGACGCCCGATCGGTCCCAATCCATCATCGTGGCGACCACGCGTCCCGAGACCATCCTGGGCGATACGGCGGTGGCGGTGCATCCTGACGACGATCGCTACCGCGATCTAGTTGGGCGCAAAGTGGTAATTCCCTTTGTGGAGAGGTTGGCGCCGATCGTCGCCGATGATGCGGTAGATTCCGAGTTCGGCACGGGAGCTGTCAAGGTGACGCCGGCTCATGATCCCGTGGACTATGAGATTGGGCGGCGACACGGGCTAGCTATGGTGGACGTCATGACCGACGAGGGCACGATGAGTGAGGCAGCCGGTCCCTTTGCCGGGCTCACTACCCTCGATTGCCGCGAGCAAATCGTTGCCCGACTCGCAGAGGCGGGCGACCTGGTCAAGACGGAGCCCTATCATCACAGCGTGGGCCATTGCCAACGTTGCGACACAGTCATCGAGCCTCGGATCTCTACCCAATGGTTCGTCAGAGCCAAGCCTTTGGCAGAACCGGCCCTTCAGGCCGTTCGGGACGGACGCTTGCGCATTGTGCCGGAACGTTTCACGAAAGTGTACACGGACTGGCTGGAGGGCATTCGCGATTGGTGCATCTCACGCCAGCTTTGGTGGGGGCATCGCATTCCGGTCTGGTACTGTGGCGCATGTGGCGAGATGATCACTGGTCGCGAGGATCCGACGGTTTGTCCCAAATGTGGCTGCACAGAGCTCACCCAAGATCCGGATGTCCTGGATACGTGGTTCTCCTCGGCGCTGTGGCCATTCTCGACGTTGGGGTGGCCAGAGGATACGGAGGACCTGCGTTACTTTTACCCAACGTCGGTGATGGAGACGGGCTATGATATCCTGTTCTTCTGGGTGGCGCGCATGGTCATGATGGGCTTGGAAATGACGGGTGAGGTGCCATTCCACACTGTCTACCTCCACGGCCTAGTGCGCGACCGCAATGGCAACAAGATCAGCAAGTCCTTGCCGGATGTGGATCAGTACGATCCCCTGTTGGTAATTGACGAGTACGGCCTGGACGCTCTGCGCCTCACCCTGCTGACGGGCTCTACCCCCGGCAACGACATGAAGCTAGCGATGGAGAGGGTGGAATCCAACCGCAACTTTGCCAACAAGATCTGGCAGGCCGCACGCTTTGTGCTTGGCAACCTGGGTGACGATCCCGATGAGTATGCACCGGCCGAAACGCCTATCGATCCCGCCACGCTCGAGGATCCCATGGATCGCTGGATCGTCAGCCGATATCACCGCCTGATCGAGGAGGTCACTCGGCTGCTCGATGCCTACCAGATCGGCGAAGCGGGGCGGCAGCTATACGAATTCATCTGGGGCGAGTACTGCGATTGGTACATCGAGGCCACCAAGGTGCGGCTGCGCGGCGACAACGGTGAGAGCACAGAGGCTGCGCGCCGTGTGCTAGTCCATGTGCTGGAGGGCAGCCTGCGCTTGCTGCATCCCTTCATGCCGTTCGTGACTGAGGCCGTATGGCAGTATCTGCCACATCGTGGAGAGGCACTCATCGTGGCCGATTGGCCCCAGATTGGTCCCCGCGACGAGAGCGCAGAGGAAGCGGCCGATTGGCTGTTCGCTCTGGTGCGTGCCATCCGCAATGCCCGCGCCGAGTACAATGTCGAGCCAGGGCGGTGGATCGCAGCCGTCATTGCGGCGGGCACGGAGATGGCTTGGCTGGAGAGTGTCCGCGACGTTCTATCTGGTTTGGCTCGTGTGGATCCAGATCGGCTCACCATCGCTGAGGAGGCATCATCAAGACCTGAGAAGGCTCTGACGCTTGTAGTGGGCACCGTGGAGTGCTATTTGCCGCTAGCTGATCTGGTGGACCTGGATCGCGAGAGAGAACGATTGCGGGGCGAGATCGCCGATGCAGAGTCGGAGATCAACCGGTCCGAGAAGCTTTTGAGCAACCAGAACTTTGTCAGCAAGGCCCCACCTGAGGTAGTGGGGCGCGAACGCGAGAAACTGTCCAGCCATCGCGAGCGGAAACAGCGGCTGGAGGAACGACTGGCTACCTTGGAGTCCTAGCGACCGGGAAGGCTCGCCGTAAGAATCTGGCCCGAGTATGTGGGAGGTGATGCGGTGAAGCTCAAGATCGCTTTCCTGGTGGGATGCTTGATGGGAGCGGCCGTGGCTTGGCTGTTGCGCGAGATGGCGCGCCAGAGAGTGGGCAAGGCCAGCGAGAGCGTTTCATGATAGCTCTCCCATGAGCGGGCGCTCCGGCACGACAAGCGGGCGAGGCCTTGTGAAGGCCTCGCCCGGCTTTATCTGCCGTACGAAGTAGCTAGCTTGCCTTACGGGCCTTGTTGTGCTTGATCAGCTTGACCAGGAGCCAGATCGCCACGATGGGCACGATGATGAGGGGCGAGAACACCACCAAGTAGATAGCCAGGTTGGCCAACACCCTGAGCACCGAGAGCAAAGCCCTCGCGGCCTTTGTGAGCGTGATTAGTGGAGTCCAGCGCTCCTGCACCACCGGTTTGGGCGTCGCCTCCGGCCGGATCGAGAGGTTCACCGTGGCCATAGCTGTCATGCGCTCGAGGTACTGCTTGCGGCCCTGCAGGGACTCGATCTGCCCCCGAATGTTAGTAATCTCGCGATAGATGGCAAGGATGTCCTCGGCCTTGCCGCGATTCTTGCGAGCTTCTGTCAGGAGGACAAGCAGCTCCTCCTCTGTAGCCTCCAGGTTGCGCAACCGTGCCTGCAGGTCGATGTATTCCTCGGTGACATCTTGGCCGGTAATGCTGCTCTCTTCGACCTTGATGACGTACGTACGAAGATCGTCCAGGAACGCGTCCAGTGAACTGGCCGGCACGCGCACAACCATGTTCGCATAGGCGTCATCGCCCGAGTACCAGGTGTGCGACTGTGTCACATAGCCTTCATAGGTGTTGAGCAGATTAGTGATCCCGTCGACGGCATCCTCAGTCTCCTTGACGACTACCGAGAGATTGGCCGTGCGGATGATCATCTGCTGCATGGCAGAGCCGAGATTGGCTTCGTCGCCGCTGTAGATGCCAGCATCGGCACGGGCCTCACGCTCGAACTCGACCACCTTTTCCGCAGCGGGAGCTACTGGCACCGACTCGGCCATGTCCCAGTTGCCGGAGACTTCTTTGGCCACTCGCCTCGCGGCGCATCCTGTCATAATCATCGAGAGTAGCACGACTAGCCCGATCACCCGAACTGCATGCTTCTGCATCTTTCCTCCTTGGGTGCCGTAAGTACGCATAGGAAGGACGTGCGAGCGGTTCGTACGGTTCCGCTGGTCTGCCAACTACCAGCCCCTTTCTAGCCTGACGATGTTGCGACGCGGCAAGCCCGCCTTCCGCATCAGTTCCTGCGTGGCAGCGATGTCATAGCGCACTCGTCGGTACTCCATGCTCAGGTTGTCCGTATCCAACAGCACGTAGGCCGCTCTGGGGTCGCCGTCGCGAGGTTGCCCGACGCTGCCCGGGTTCACAATGTAGCGTCCTTTGCCCAAAACGAGTGTCTCGCCGACCCGAAGAGGCGATCCATGGCAATCGGCATCGTGCTGAGCTAATTCGAAAACGACCGGCACATGGGTGTGTCCCACGAGACAGAGCTGGGTCTCGAAAAAGCTGTAGCTCAGCTTGGCGGTGCTGGCGTATACAAGGTACTCCCAGATGGGATAACGCGGGCTGCCATGGGCCAGCGTGACCTCCCCCTCGACAATGGTCTCGGGAGCCGCCTCTAGATAGGCCAGCGATTCTGGAGTAAGCTGCTCGCGATTCCAAAGGTTGGCGCGTCGTGCGTCCCGGTTAAAGTCGTCCAGGGCGATCTTGCCGAGCACACCCCAATCGTGGTTGCCCGCAATGTATAGGTGCTCATACTCGCACAAGGTAGCGATGCACTCATTAGGCTGAGGACCATAGCCAACGATGTCGCCCAAGGACCACAAGGCGTCGAATTCGCCAGCATCCTCCAGCACAGCTTGCAATGCAGCCAGATTCGAGTGCACATCCGAGATCACCAAAACTCGCACAGGCATCTCCTTCACGGACTCGTCACATAGAGTGTACGTATGAGCGGAGCCAGGATCAAGGCGTAGGAAACGTTGACCAGTAGATATGAGGACGCTAGAATGGCGGTCAGCGTCACTACAGGAAGAGAGGGTGCCATGCCCGCCATCGTTGCCATAGGTGAAGCTCTGGTAGAGATCATGCGGACCGGGCTGGATCAGCCGCTGGATCGCCCAGGCACCTTTGCAGGGCCATTTGCCAGTGGCGCGCCCGTCATCTTTGCCGGCGCTGCTGCCCGTCTCGGAGGCGATGTGGGTATGGTGGCCACGGTCGGGGATGACGCGTTTGGGCGTTGCATCGTGGACCGTCTGCGAGAAGATGGACTGGACCTCACGGGATTCCGCGTGATAAGCGACAAGCTCACTGGCATGGCCTTTGTGTCCTACCGATCCGATGGCGAGCGTTCCTTTCTATTCCATCTGCGCGACGCAGCCGCGGCCGATGTGTCGATGGACCAACTGCCCGAGGGCTATCTCGATGGCGTTTGTCATTTACATATCACTGGATCCTCGCTTAGCACCAGTGCATCTATGCGCGAGACCTGCTACGCGCTCTGTCGTCGCGTGCATGCACAGGGCGGGAGCATCTCGCTCGATCCGAATCTGCGCCCAGAGTTGATGCCGGTAGGAGAGATCCGAGCCATCTGCCAGCCGGTGCTTGATCTAGCGGACTATGTGCTACCCAGCGGCGCGGAGCTGATGGGTCTTGTAGATGCACCAAGCGTCGAGGACGGAGCCGCCCAACTGCTTCAACGTGGTGTGGAACTAGTGGCGCTCAAGCGCGGAGCTGAGGGGGCCACGCTGTTCAACCATCACGGTCGCACTGACGTGGCGCCCTTCAGGGTCACCGAAGTGGATCCCACCGGAGCCGGTGATTGCTACGCGGCGGGCTTAGTCACAGCGCTCTTACGAGGCTGGGATCTTGGGGTAGCCGGCGCCTTTGCCAATGCCGTTGGCGCTCTGGCGACGACGCGCCAGGGACCAATGGAGGGGACGTTCTCGCTGCCGGAGGTGGGCGAGTTCATGGCCTCGCAGGGGCGTCCTCTGCCGGCCGGCTTGATGTAGAGCGATGGAGGAGCGTGAGATGACGCGGCCGGTCATTGTCGTGCATGGGGGGGCGGGCGATATCCCCGATGAGCTGGCGGAGGGCCACCGTCGCGGGGTGCAACGTGCCAGCCAGGTCGGATGGGACATCCTGATGGGCGGTGGCGCGGCCGAGGACGCAGTGGAGGCCGCCATCCGCGTACTGGAAGATGACGATGTCTTTGATGCCGGTCGTGGCTCATTTCTCGACCTCGATGGGGCGCTCTCTATGGATGCTGCGTTCATGGAGGGTGAGAAACTGGCGGCCGGAGCGGTGGCGGGCATTTCCGAGATTCGCAATCCCATCACGCTGGCACGTCGGCTCGTGCCGACGCCGCATCTCTTGCTTTTGGGCGATGGCGCGCATCGCTGGGCGGAGCAACATGGATTGCTACGTTGCTCACCTGAGGAGCTGATCGTGCCACGGGAGCGTCGGCGCGTGCTGGCACATCAGTCCGTGCATGATACGGTAGGCGCCGTGGCGCTCGATCTTCATGGGCACATGGCCGCTGGGGTGTCCACGGGAGGCTCGCCGTTGAAGGTGCCAGGTCGGGTGGGCGACGTGCCCTGCATTGGCGCGAGCATCTATGCGGACGATCTAGTTGGCGCCGTTTCTTGTACTGGCGTTGGCGAACAGATCACGCGTATTGTGATGGCCAAGCGGTGTGTGGACCATTTGGAGCAAGGCGACGTTACAGCCCAGGAGGCCGCTGAAGAGTCGATTGGCTATCTGACCGAGCGGGTACAAGGAAAGGGTGGCCTTATCGTCCTCTCCCGTGAAGGCCAGGTGGGGTGTGCGCTCAATACGCCACGCATGTCACGAGCGTGGATCACTCTGGAGCGCGCCTACGTCGGCCTCGAACCTAGCGATTAGCGCGGGGTATAGGGGCCTTCCTTAACATAGTCTCCAAGCACGTCTAGCAAGAGCGATATGCCTCGGCGAACGAGCGGAAGGCATCGGTGTGGCTCATTGGGCAGCGCAGCGCGAAGATCGGCGCACTTGGTGGCGCCCATAGCCTCGGCGAACCGACGACGCCAAGTCCCGGCCAGACGTTGCGCCTGGCCATCGGAGATCTCTGGCGAGACGCGCCCCAAGAGAGATCCAATGAGGATCACACCGCCGCCAAGGATGCCACACATTTCATCCTCGGAGCAGCCTACGCCGCCGCCAAAGGGCGTGCTGACGCGAACTAGGATGTCGGGCGCTGTCCCGCACAAAGCCTCGCCGACGGCGAGGACCGTGGCCTCCGATCAGTGGCAGCCCCGGCTAAAGTAGGTCTCTGCACGCGCGATCACGTCTTGTTTCATGGCACCTCGCTGGCGATGCTCGTCTCGAGAACAAGCCCTGCGCCAGGGCCAGAGCGACATAGGAACGCCTCTGCATGTCTGCCGGTCTCTGCCTGGTAAGCGGCCGGGACGCTTTCGCAGAAGGATGCCGCCAAGTTGGCGGCTACCAGCGCTACGATGCAGCCGCCCCAGCCAGCGCCTGTTAACCTGGCGCCTACGGTCCCTTCCGTCTGGCGCGCGATCCGCGCCAGCGCCTCGATCTCTGGCGTACTGATCTCATAGTCATCACGGGCGCTGGCATGGGCTTGGTTCATCAGGTCACCAAAGGTGAGGACGTCACCGGAGCGTAGTGCCGAGACAGCTTCCAGGACTCGCCGGTTCTCGCTGATAACGTGACGACATCGGCTCCGAACGGAGAACTGGTGCGTTTCCGTGGCGACACCCCGATCAAGAAGCGCGTCAGGATCGATGCCCAGTTCCGCCAGCTCCTGGCGTGAGATCGTCTCCGGAAGCAGAGGGGCCAAGGCCTCCCACGAAAGATTCTCCACGTCCCTCAGCGATTGGATATCCTGATGATGCCGCTGTAGAAGCCGAACTCCGATGCGGCACTCGGCGACCCGCCGGTTGAAGTGAGGGCCCGTGTTGCGATGGCGAACGCCACTGTCGACGACGATGACGGCATAGTCGCTTGGTAGTGGCACATGCTCGTAGTGATACTCCGATCCGTTGCCCCTAGGCTGGCAGTCGAGGAACAGGGCATGGTTCCGGCGGGCCAGGATAGCGCTGAACTGATCCATGATGCCCCCGCGTGTGCCCACGTACCACTCGGCGCGGCCGCAAGCGTCGGCTAGGGCAGGCCCGGATATGTTCAATGTGTTCACTTGCGCTAGGGCGACTGCTGCTACCACCGTCAGCGCCGACGATGAGGACAGGCCCGATCCGCGAGGGATGCCCTGCGGCGCGCGGCCGTCGACGAGGGCGTCCATGCCCTGAAGGAGGCGATTGGTCTCTCGGGCCAGCAACTCGGCAGGGCCCCGTACATAGTTGGACCAATCGCCCACTCTCTCTGGAGGAATATCCGTGCCAATCAGGAACTGCCTGGCAGGATATGAGGCCTCGGCATTCCGTAGGCGTACCAGCTTGTCATCGCGCGGGCGGCATAGTAGAAGTACATCCTTGTCCAGTGCGGTAGGGAGCACGTAGCCTTGGTTATAGTCAGTGTGCTCGCCGATCAGGTTGACTCTACCAGGTGCCCGTAGCACGAGGACCTGGCCCGGTCCATAGAGCTCCGCAAACCGAGCCAAGTCGTTCCGATAGCGCCGAGCTTGGTCAGTGAGTAACTCCGCATCCTGACCATAAATGGGCTCCAGTGCGGCCTCGAGTTGGTCCTTTCGATCCATACAGCTTGCTCCAGAGATGAGTCCCTTGCCGCCCGACAGTATCGCAGGGCGTGAGATGGTGTGTCAAGCCGGGGCGGATCAGCTATACGGGTGAGCACATTGCTCACAGAGTGTCTTGCTGGTACCATCCCACACGGTAGTTGCTGCCATCGTATCTGGAGAGCGGCGTGTCATACACATCCCATCATCGTACGCAGGGCAAAGAGCGCTTATGCGTAGCCCTGCTTCTCCTCTGCCATTGCGTATTGGGCGTCTACTACAGCGTCACGATCCCGATCTGGGAGGCGCATGACGAGATCGGTCACTATGCCAAGGTACGCTATGTAGCTACCAAGAAGCATCTACCTCCCCCCGGCGCCATCACCGCCCCCGCTATGGATGAGACCCATCAGCCGCCTCTGTACTACCTCGTGGCGGCGCTTCCTGTCATGACGCTGAGGCTGAAAGGTCGGCTTGTCTATCGGCCTAACCCTTACGTAGCTTATCCCGATGCGCAAGGCGGGCATAATGTGGCGATCCATGATGCCTCAGCCGAGGCTTGGCCCTACCGGGGAGATGTGCTTGGGGTACACCTGGCCCGATGGGTCTCCGTGCTGTTGGGTGCGCTCGTGGTGCTGCTCGTCTATGCGAGTGCGCGAGCTCTGTGGCCCGATCGCGCAGGACCGCGCTGGGGTGCTGCCTTGCTCGTGACGGCCTGGCCCCAGTTCCGCTTCAGCACAGCTGTCGTCAACAATGATATTGCCGTGATGCTAGCAGCTGCTGTGACGCTCTATGGGATGGTGTTATGGCTTCGGGGCCAGGACGCGGTTCGATCGGCCCTGACGCTGGGCTTGGGCATGGGGATGCTTGCCATTGCCAAGGCCAATGGGTTGCCAATACTGGTTGTAGGGGCGTTCGGCATGGTGCTGGGGATCAGGCGCCATCAAGGTCGTCGAGGCCTTCTGGCACTCGTCGCGGTATTGGGAACGCTCGGTATGCTGTCAGGCTGGTGGTACGTACGAAACGTGCAGGTGATGGGCAAGTTGCTTGGGGGCCCCTGGAACGCTCTGGGCGATCTCGTCAGGGATCTGGAGGTGCCTGCCCTGATAGATGATGGCGTTCTGCGAGGGGGACCCTGGCTGCATGCCCTACGTACGTTCTGGGCAGCTTTTGGCCTGAACAACGTGGCTTATCCCACCTGGGTTTACCAAGCGGCGCTGGCGGTGGTGATACCACCGTTGCTGGGCTTGGTTTCGTGGGCATCAAGGCCTCGGTCACCTACTGAGAGAACTGCGGTGGGGCTGGCATCCCTCATGGTAGTGGCGGCCGTCGCCGTTCCACAACTGCTTTGGGCTCTTCGGAGCTGGTCACATGTGCAGGGACGTTATCTCATGGTGGGCCTGCCAGCCCTGGCCCTCATCCTCGGGTTGGGATGGGCGAGCCTGGGCGAACGGTTGCGGGTGCGATGGCTTCCTGCAATCCCTCTTGGGACCATGATCGTGCTCGTCAGTGTAACGCCTCTGTGGGTGATCAAACCGGCCTATGCCTATCCTCAGGTTCCCACGTTGGATCAACTGGCTGCCTGTTCCTCATCACGGTACCGGTTCGGCCAATCAATCGAACTGGTGGGTTGGCGCATGGTTACTCCGGCGGTTGACCGCGGTGAAAACCTTCAGGCAGAGTTAGTATGGCGTGCCCTCAAGCCTACTTGGACGTCGCTAGTGCTTTCGGCCAAGCTGCGCGATGATGACGGACGTCTCTTGGCGGAGGTAACCCGTTTCCCTGGGAATGGGGCACTGGCCACCGATGTCTGGGAGCCAGGCCTCTATCTGGATACGTTGGCCATGCGCGTACCCGAAGGTACGCCCGAGCAGCCGCATCGGACGCTCTGGCTGGATATAAGCCTCTATCCGCGAGGGGATCCAGATTCGCCTTTAGCCGTGTTCCAAGAGGACTGGAAACGGATCGGACGCAGCCTGCGGCTGGGACCCGCCAAGCTGAGGGGAAGGAACGATGATCTCGCGGGCCTGCCACCGGTGACGTACCGCTTTGGCGATGGTCTGGAACTGCGAGGCATCTCTGCCGAGCTTGAGGGGGACACGCTGATTGTCAAGTCGGGCTGGCGCGCGGAGATTGGCCTGAACACGGACCTGCACGTCTCGGTGCAGCTTCGAGACGCGGCGGGCAATATCATGGCTCAGGATGACGGGCCTTTGGCTGGGGGACGGCTGCCAACTTGGCTCTGGGAGCCGGGGGACGAGTTGCTGGACCGACGCACGGTTCGCGTCCCGAGCGCAGGGCCTGCGACCCTTCGCGCGTATCTCTGCGTCTACGAGTTGGCGAGTTTGCAGCGATGGAAGCTGTGGCATGGGGACAGTTCCTTGGGCTCAGAACTTTTGCTTGGCGAGCTACGGACTCGTCCTGCCGGCTTTGTGGCGCTCTGGTGATCCTCTACGTTGTTAGGGCTGATGATGAATGAGTAGACACACGTGTCACTTTCCGTAGCATGCTGCGTTGTGGCTCAAGCATGCGAAAAGAGGGTCAACGAGTGCAGAGCAATCATATCACAGTTGATCTGGCGTTGCCCGATCAGATCGTGGAGGTGCGCTTTCGGGCAGAACAACCTCTCGAATGGGTCAAGGACAAGCACGGCTTTGAGCGTTGCCGCTATCTGGAATTGCTACGCTACGGAATCCAGGCCTGTTTCACGTTTCTGATGTACCCTGCATCCAACTCGTTATTCCGAACTTTCAGTCAAGTCACACAAATGCTTGCACGCCGATCATGATCGGCGATGTCCCAAATGCTCAAGAGCATCCATCACGACTCTCGCAACACCATCACGCGTGCGATCATCGGTGTCAACGACCAGATCGGCATGGGCTTTCGCGTGGGCCAACCGCTCCAACTGGGCCTCGTAGATGAAGCGTCGCAGGGGAGGCCACCGTCTGTGCCGGACGACGTCCAGGCTTGCTGATAGGTAGATCAGCACCTCAGGCCGCGTGAGCAGCTGCCACATCTGAGGAACGTACGAGTGCTCTTGACCACACTGCACGGCATCATATCCGGCTGCTCGAAGACGTTGCACTAATGTCGTCTTGCCAGCAGCACAGACTCCCACCACAGCGATGCGACTCGGGATGGGCTCAGGTATCGTGCGCCCTAGCACTTTATCCACGATCGCTCTGTATGACCCTCGAGAAACTGCTCAAAGGGCTGGTAGGACGTCCAACGGCATAGAAAGGCTCATACGGTGTATGCCGAAAGCAATGGGCGATGCCAGCACCGCAAGTGTGAGCACGCTCATGTCATCGTGAGGCCGATGTGCATCAGCCTCTAGTGCACGGGTGAGAAGCAGGTCGGCCAGCCCTTGAGCCGAAGGTCCACGAGGGCACTCTTGTGCGGTGAGCGCCAGAGGATCCAATCGCCCCGAAGTGGCACTACCGGCCTCCGTCACCCCATCGGTATACGCCACGACATAGGTGCCCGCCTCCAGAGGCGCCTCCACAATAGTTGGTTTGGTGTGAGCATATATGCCCAAGACCTGGCTAGGCGCATCCAAAGCGCGTGCCGTACCGTTTTGGTACAGCACACATGGGCAATGGCTGTTGCGAGAGATAACCAACGTCTGCGTGGCGAAATCCACAGACACAATCAGCAACTCTGCGGAGACCTGCCCGCGGCGGTGTGTCCGCAAGTAGTCATGCGTAGCGCGGGCCACCGCCCCATCGCGAACGCCCTCCCCGATCAACGATACCGCTTTGCGCGCAACAATGTTGCTGATAATCTTGGCCGAGCGACCGCTCCGCTGACCATCAACAAGAACGGCGGAGTAGCCCCCATGAGGACGTTCGGTGAGTTCCAGCGTATCCCCACTCTCACGCGTTGCGTACTTGTTAACTTTCGCGGCCCCAAACTGAACCTGCAACGTTCCTCCTTCATTTCCCTCATGCTCCATTGTAGCGCACACAAGCCGTGGCTCACAACTGCGCCCCGGCCTAGCCTTGACGCATACCCCCTCGAACATATAATCGGCAAGTGTTGCGTTGCCAAGCTGCCGCGTCCTACGATGCCATAATGCAGGAGGAAGAGATATGTATAAGCAGACTATCGGGTTCATCGGGTTGGGAATCATGGGGCGCCCTATGGCTAAGCATCTGATGGCAGCCGGCTACAAGCTCGTGTGTTATGATATCGCCCCAGAGGCCATCAAGGCGCTCGTTGATCAAGGCGCCGAGGCCGCCAGATCCAGCCGGGAGACCGCCGCGTGCGCGGACATTGTTATCTCTATGGTGCCAGACTCGCCTGACGTCGAGCGAGTCTATCTGGCCGATGACGGCGTATTGGCCGGCGCACGACCGGGGACGCTTCTACTCGACATGTCCACCATCTCACCCGTGACAGCCATCGAGGTGGCAAAGGCAGCCGCAGAGAAAGGTTGCCCCATGCTGGATGCCCCCGTCAGTGGCGGGGAAGTGGGGGCCCAGGAAGCAAGGCTTTCCATCATGGTGGGCGGCGATCAGGAGACATTCGACCGCGCCAAGCCCATCTTTGACCTCCTGGGCACGCCCACGCTATGCGGCCCGTCGGGTGCGGGCCAGACCGTCAAAGCCTGCAACCAGATCCAGGTAGCGCTCAACTTTATCGGGATGGCCGAGGCCCTGGTCCTGGGCGCCAAGGCGGGCGTGGAGCCAGAGACTATCATCAAGGTGCTCAGCGCCGGCTATGCGCAGACGCGAGTGATGGACGTTCGAGGTCCGCGGATTGTAAAAGGGGACTATGCGCCTGGCTTTCGCAGCCGGTTCCACTATAAAGACCTGAATATCATCCGAGAGACGGCTCGAGCTTACGGGGCCTCCTTGCCAGCCTCTGCGTTGGCCCATGAGCTCTTCACTTCGATGATCGCCAACGGATGGGGCGACCTAGACCACTCGGCGGTGGTCAAGGTGATCGAACAGCTAAGTGGCTGCACGCTACCCATCAAAGAGTAGCCGCAGCATAAGCGGCGTCTCGTATCCAACAAGGGCGCTCAGGTGAGCGCCCTTGCAATGCAAAGTAAACTTTCCTGCCCTAGCAAAGGAGCGACCACCTCGATGGAGCTCGCTAATGTACGCTATCTGCTCATCGACCTCGATGGGGTTCTCTACCGTGGCCAAACGCCACTGCCAGGAGCGCCCGAGCTTTTCGCCTTTCTTCGACAGTATGGTATCGAGTACCTGCTCGTGACCAACAACTCGACCCTCACGCGCGAGGCCTTTGTGGAGCGTCTAGCAGGCTTTGGCATCAACGTCACTGCCAACAAGATCATGACGTCCGCGGTGGCCACGGCCGCCTATCTACGGACACTCGTCCCGCCTGGTACGAAGGTGAACATAGTCGGCGAGCCAGGCCTGGTCCAGGAACTTCAACGCTCCGGCTTTGTGATAGCTGGGCGAGACGCCGATGTTGTGGTGGCTGGCTGGGACAAGACGGTGACCTTCGAGAAGCTAAAGGTAGCTACGCTGGCCATCCGAGACGGCGCCATGTTCGTTGGCACTAATCCTGACAAGACCTACCCTATGGAGAACGACATCATCCCTGGCGCCGGGAGCATTCTGGCAGCTCTTGTCGCGGCCAGCGACGTGGAACCCACCATCGTCGGCAAGCCTGAGCCCATCATCATTCAACGCTGCCTGGAGATGCTGGGCGCATCTGCCCAGGAGACAGCCATCCTAGGCGACCGACTGGACACGGACATCCTCGGAGGCCAACGGGCCGGCATCGGCACGATTCTCGTCCTCACTGGCATCAGCACACATGCGGAGGCTGCTGCCTGGCAACCCCGCCCCGATCTGATCGTCGATGATCTGCCCGAGCTATTGGAGCGCTGGCACACCGAGCTGGACAGCCGAGGTTGACAAGCGGATGTTTTTGCGCAGCGCCCAGCCGAGACATATACTTGGCATGGGTAGTTATGTCAGCAATCAAGTAGCTTGATCCGGATGGTGACGCATGTTCTGGCCAATGTTCAACCCTACGTACTATCTGTTCGCTCTACCGGCGCTGCTGCTCGGTCTGTATGCGCAGTATCGCGTTCGCTCAGCCTACAGCCGCTACCAGAAGGTCCGAAACCGGCACAACATCACGGGCTATGAGGCAGCCCGCAAGATGATGATGGTCGCCGGCCTCCCCAACATCCCTATCGAGGAGATACCGGGGCAGCTCAGCGATCACTATGACCCGCGTACCAAGTCGCTACATCTTTCAGCGGGCGTGGCGCGCTCTCCTTCCTTGGCGGCGCTGGGCATCGTGGCCCACGAGCTCGGACACGCTCTCCAAGACGCGGAGGCATACGTGCCACTACGTGTGCGCACGGGC
>CAZTMY010000026.1:0-15391 GCA_964614895.1 uncultured Anaerolineales bacterium | reverse complement strand
TGATGGTAGGTACCACCGTGGGCAATGGTGATGGCGTGGGTGTCTCATGCAACTCAGCTTCCAGCATGGGCGGTGGCGCGGCGCTACATCCCATTAGGCCCAAGATCGCCCAGCCGGTGAGCGCCAGGCATGCGGCCCATCGTCGCTTGTGAGGGCTTGGCAACTTGCGGCCCACGGATCCCCTCCCGTAGATAGCGTCATGAGACATGAGAAAATGGGGGCATCCGCCCCATGTATTGGACGTTCACTCTAGGGAAGGAGTTCCACGAACGCGTCGATCGACATGTCATAATCCACGCGCAATCGGCCGAGGAGCAAAGGCGAATCGGCGCGCTGATAGTATGTGGGGTTGAGCGTAAAGCCGGTGGTGTATCCTTCCTCTACGAGGAGATCCAGCGTGCGCTGGTCGTAGCTGCCATAGGGATAGCAGAAGCTATCGATGGTGGTGCCCAAACGCTCCTCGAGGGTCTTTCTCGAGTCGATGATCTCGTAGCGTAGGCCTTCTTTGTCAAGTTCGCGGAGGTTCTTGTGGTCGTACGAGTGACATCCGATGGTGCAGCCGATATCCACCAGTTCTTGAAGCTGGTCCCAGTCGATGTACATCCCATAACCGAGCACCTTGGGCATGATGAACAGGACCGGGCGCAAGCCCGTCTCTAGGAAGACCGGCATCGCGACGGTGTAAAGATCGGCATAACCATCATCCATAGTGATCATAATCGGTTTGGGGGGCAGAGGCACTTGATCCTGCCAATAGGCATACAGATCGCTCGGAGCAATGGAATGGTATCCCTGCCGCGCCAGGTAGCGCATCTGCTCAGCAAAGGCGTCCGGCTTGACGGTCCAGGTACGCTGGAGCTCCGTCGCGTCGGCGTCTAGTTCGGCCAGCCTGTGGTACATCAGGATGGGAAGCACCAGACTCGAACCGGTGGTCTCAAACGTCAGAGTGAAGGGCTCCCGCAACGGCTGACCCCAAGGGTCTGTGGCGGCTGTTGTCACGACGATCTCATAGCCCTCGGCAGTCCAGCCATCGTTGGGCACCAGGAGCAGCTCGCGGGGGCTAGCGATGTGCATCTCACCCTCTACCCAAGGCGTGATGGAGAGCGCGTCGGCCACGCTGGCCATGTCCATCTCCTGGTCAAAGACGATTCGCACGGGCCACGTAGGATCGACGTCAAAGTCATCGCTCACAGGGTAGCTAGCCACTACTCTGGGAGGCGGCGGAAGTGTGGGCGTGGGAAAGGGCGTGTCCGTGGGGAGGGGAGTCGCGGTAGGAGGCGGGGTTTGGGTAGCTGTCAAGGATGGCGTCGGGCTGGCTAGCGCTGCGGTTGGTGCCTCGGCTACCGAGACGGTTTGACCATTGCATGCCGTCAGAGTCATTAGGCTCGCCGCTATCACGACGAGCAACGACCGATAGGGCCATGCAAAGCGCATACCACTCTCCTGTGCCGGTAGCGATTGGCACGATTGTAAGAGCACACGCGTGGCTGGTCAAGCCAAAATGGTTTCACCGAGTGGCAGGGCGTGCTATAATCTGCGCATCCAAGGATAGGAGCAATACGTGGCAGCAAGCTCGTCTTCTCAGTGTTGGCATCGGATCGTGGTCAAAGTGGGCACCAGCACGCTGACAGCCGGCACACGTCGGCTAAGCCCGCCTCGCATGGTTGGTTTGGTGCGGCAGTTGGCTGGCCTGAGGCTTGGCGGCCATGACGTCGTGCTGGTGAGCTCGGGCGCGCAGCAGGCCGGCCGCGAGCGGCTCGGCTATCCCCAAGAAAGTAAAAGCATCCCCTTCAAACAGATGCTCGCGGCGGTGGGCCAGGGGCGGTTGATGCGCCTCTGGGAGCAGTATTTTGACATCTATGACCTGGTCGTTGCGCAGGTGCTGATGACGCGTGAGGACGTGGAAAACCGACGGCGTTACCTGAACCTGCGGGATACGTTCGATGGCCTGCTACAGCGCGGCATCGTGCCCATCGTCAACGAGAACGACGCTGTCGCAACTGACGAGATCCAGGTGGGCGAGAACGACAGCCTCTCAGCCATGGTCGCCAACGCCATCGAGGCTGACTTGCTGATCTTGCTAACAGATCGAGATGGCGTGTACACAGCCGACCCGGAAGAGTCCAAGGAGGCCCGTCTCATACCTCGCATCGATACTATCGACGAGGACCTATACGCATTGGCCAAGGGCAGCCACTCTGGGCTGGGCAGAGGAGGTATGTATACCAAGATCCTGGCAGCGGAGATGGCGACGCGTTCGGGCACGCATGTGGTGATCGCGAACGGCAACCGAGAGGACGTAATCAAAGGCGTACTGCAGGATAAAGTCCCCTGCACATGGTTCTTCAGCCATATCACGCCCGCGGAGGGGCGCAAGCGCTGGCTGTTGGCACAGACATCCACTGCAGGCAGCGTCGTGGTGGATGCCGGTGCAGCCCGGGCCCTAGTAGACAACGGACACAGTCTGCTGCCAGTGGGCATTATACGCTGGGAAGGCAGCTTTGAGCGCGGCGAAGCAGTCTCCGTCAAAGACATGGCTGGCAAGAAGATCGCTCGCGGGCTCTGCAACTACGGATCGGACGATCTTGCCAAGATCGCTGGCAGGCAATCGCAAGACGTAGCAGAGATTCTCGGCTATAACTATGGCAACGCATTCATTCACCGGGACAAGCTGGTGATACTGTGAGATCCGTCCGCTAGCGAAGGAGGAGACTGATTGTGGGTGTTGATCTGCAGGAGATGGGGCGCCGGGTGGTGGAAGGTGGCCGTCAGCTCGGTTTGCTCCCTACAGCGGCGCGGAACAGGATCCTAGAGGGTATTGCCGAACGGCTGGAGACTGCTACTGCCGAGTTGGTTGCGGCAAATGAGGCCGATCTTGAGCAAGCTCGCGCGAACGGTCTTGACCCCGCGTTGCTGGATCGGTTGGCGCTGACGCCAAAGCGGCTGGCAGGCATGGCAACGAGCTGTCGTGATGTGGCCGCCTTGCCCGATCCGTTAGGCGAAGAGTTCGACGTGCGCCGTCTCCCCAATGGCATGCGCGTCGCCCGTCGTCGCGTGCCCTTGGGCGTCTTGGCAGTGATCTTCGAATCGCGGCCCAACGTCACCATCGACATCAGCGCGCTGTGTATCAAGACGGGCAATGGCGTCATCCTGCGCGGCGGCAAGGAGAGTCTGCGATCGAACATGGCGTTGATTGCGCTGGTCCATGAGGCGTGTGAGGCTACTGGCGCGCCAGCACAAGCCGTACAGCTCGTCGAATCCACTGATCGTGCCCTCGTCCCCGAGCTTTTACGCATGGATGACGTCGTCGATCTCGTCGTGCCGCGGGGCGGGCCTAGGCTGCAAGCCCTGGTCCGCGAGCATGCCACCATGCCCGTTGTGTATGGCGGTATTGGCGTGTGCCACCTGTACGTCGATAGCTCTGCGGATCTGGTTCGCAGCTTGCCGGTGATCAACAACGCCAAGACCCAGGCACCATCGGTGTGCAATGCCCTGGATACCGTTTTGGTGCATGAGGCAGTCGCGGCCGAGTTCCTGCCGGCCATGACGCGCGACCTCGTTGATGATGGCGTCCGCGTCTTGGTAGATGAGGCATCGTGGGCCGCTCTCGAGGACTCTGGGCTTGCCGACCACGAGCTAGTAGGGCGGGCTGGCGAGGACTCGTACGGGCGCGAGTTCCTCGGACTCACGCTATCGGTCAAGGTCGTAGCCGGGCTAGACGAGGCGCTGGCGCACATCGCTAAGTACGGGACCGGCCATTCGGACGGGATCCTCACGAATGACTATGCTCATGCGACGCGCTTTCTGAACGAGGTGAACTCGGCAGCGGTCTATGTGAATGCTAGCACCCGCTTCACCGATGGTGGTCAATTCGGGCTAGGCGCCGAGGTAGCCATCTCGACGCAAAAGCTACACGCGCGCGGCCCCATGGGGTTGCGTGAGCTCACAACGTACAAATGGGTTGCAGAGGGTGACTATACAGTGCGCACCTAGACTTTGAACGCGCGAATAGCAACCCGGAATACATGGAAGCATCCTTGACACCGAGCTGCTCGGCGTACAAAATGTGAGCATGACGGTAGGCAAGCGGTGAGTACATAGGCAAGGAGGCACTATGGTAAGCGGAACTAGCAGCGAGGCGCGATTCCCTCGCAAGCTCAAGTTTGGTATGGTGGGTGGTGGTCGTGATGCCTTTATCGGGGCCGTACATCGGCGCGCGGCGATGCTAGAGGGTGACGTTGAGCTAGTGGCCGGCGCGCTGTCGTCCACGCCCGAGAAAGCTCTAGCCTCGGCCAAAGATCTCTACCTACCCGAGGACCGCAGCTATGGCACATGGGAGGAGATGCTCGAGAAGGAGAGCGCGTTGCCCAAAGGCGAGCGCATCGACTTTGTGAGCATCGTCACACCCAATCATATGCACTACCCTGTGGCCAAAGCCTTTGTGGAAGCCGGCTTTAGCGTGGTCTGTGACAAGCCGATGGTGCACACCATGGAGCAAGCCATGGACCTAGTAAATGCCGTCAAGGCCAATGACGTGCTCTTTGCCGTGTCCTACAACTACACTGGGTACCCCATGGTCAAACAGGCTCGTCACATGGTCGAGTCTGGACAGTTGGGCGAGATCCGTAAAGTGATCGTCGAGTACCCGCAGGGGTGGCTGTTGGATCGCATCGAGGTCGAAGGTTCAAAGCAGGCGGAATGGCGCACAGATCCAGCTCGCTCTGGCGTCTCTGGCTGCATTGGGGACATCGGCTCGCATTGCGAGAACCTGGTGTCGTATGTCACGGGGTTGGAGCTGGAGTCCATTTGCGCTGACCTGACCATCTTTGCGCCTGGCCGGGAACTTGATGACGATGGCAGCATCCTGCTCCGGTTCAAGGGCGGTGCCAGAGGTATCCTGACGGCTTCGCAGATATGCCCAGGTCAGGAGAACAATCTCAGCATCCGCGTGTGGGGCACCAAGGCGGGCCTCCTCTGGCGCCAGGAGAATCCCAACTACCTGTATGTCCAGACGAACGACGGGCCGGAGCAGATCTTCAAGCGCGGTAACGACTACCTGTGTGAAGCCGCGCAGGCAGGAGGACGGATTCCGGCGGGACACCCGGAGGCATTCATCGAGGCGTTTGGCAACATCTACAAGAACTTTTGCAATGCGCTACGCGCCAAGATGCTTGGCCAGGAACCCGACGAGATCGCTTGGGATTTCCCCAAGGTAGAGGATGGCGCCCGCGGTGTGCACTTTATTCACAAGACCGTGGCTAGCAGCGCGTCCTCGATAAAGTGGACCCCGGCCGAGTTCACGCTGGCGTAGCACAGACATTTCTACGGCGGGCGATGCTGCTTGCTATTGCAAAAGGAGAAGACGACATGGGCACCAGACCGGTTACGTTGTTTACGGGGCAGTGGGCGGACCTCCCCCTCGAGGAACTGGCAGCCAAGGCGCAACAGTGGGGCTATGACGGGCTAGAGCTGGCCTGCTGGGGCGATCATTTCGATGTGGACAAGGCCCTAGAGGACGACGGCTACTGCGACGAGCGACGCGAGCTTCTGGCCAAGTATGACCTTGGCGTATGGGCGATCAGCAACCACCTCGCTGGGCAGCTCGTGTGCGACCCCAACGACTTTCGCACCGACGGTTTTGCCCCCGATGAGCTGGCCGGCAAGCCAGAGGCAAAGCGGGCTTGGGCCATCGAGACGATGAAAAAGACAGCTCGCGCGGCAGCCAAGCTGGGCGTCGACGTCGTCAACGGGTTCACCGGATCGTCGATTTGGCACCTGCTCTACACCTTCCCCCCCTTTGACATGAGTGTGATCGAGGAGGGGTTCCAGTACTTTGCCGAGCAGTGGAATCCGATCCTGGATGTGTTCGGAGAAGTGGGCGTCCGCTTTGCTCTCGAAGTGCACCCAACCGAGATCGCGTTTGACATGGTCACCGCCAAGCGAGCGCTGGAGGCAGTGGACAACCGGCCCGAGTTCGGGTTCAACTTTGATCCCAGCCATCTCATCTGGCAAGGGATGACCCCGCATCGCTTCATCCAGGAGTTCCCCGATCGCATCTATCACGTGCACATGAAGGACGCGGCGGTAACGTTGGATGGCTACACGGGCATCCTGGGCTCACATCTGAACCTCGGCGAGCCGCGCAGAGGCTGGAACTTCCGCTCACTGGGCCACGGAGACGTGGACTTTGAGGAGATCATCCGCGAGCTCAATACGATTGGCTACGATGGTCCGCTCTCGGTCGAGTGGGAAGACAATGGCATGGACCGCGAGTTCGGTGCCGAAGAGGCGGCGAACTTTGTGCGGAACGTGGACTTTCCACCCTCTGCCATCGCCTTTGACGCCGCATTCGATAACTAGTCACATCGCGTCGCGGGCACAATACGGCCGAATCGCTGCGGTTCGGCCGTATTGCTATGGTTGAATGAGGCGCGAGGCATTGTGTCGGGCCGACGCGATGCGATGCAAGAGGTAACCATCGAGATCGCCGTGTGTTTCCAGGATCGGTGCCAGTGCGATGTCGTCAAGCACAAGGACCGTGACCCCATCATAGACGCCGGAGAGCGCCGCGCGGTGTTTCGGTGAGGGCACGCCGGGGCCTGCGGTCAAGACAACGGCCAGGCAAAGACCTAGCTCATTGGCCCGGTTGACGGCCTCGACGAGGACCTCATTGGCATGTTGGGCAGCTAGGTCCGCTCTCTGCACCAGCAGGCCCGGCCGGTAGGCACGCCATAAGGCGTCTCGTGCTTTATCGGCAATGGCAAACAGGACACCCATCTGGCCTTGCCGTGCTCGGGCATCGGGGTAGAGCGTTAGGCACGGTACGAGCGAGAACAAGGCAGCAGCATAGGCCTCCCACCGTTGGCCGCCTCGCAACGTTCCCCTTCGATCGAGCGCCCGGGCTCTGAGCGTCTCTACTCCCACAAAGGCCGCGTCTGGGTCGTCGGCGCTAGATCGCGCCAGGGGCTGCCTTGCCGTGGGCAAGTCGGCGCCATGGGCCGCTAGATAGGGACGCAAGGCCCGCTCGTAGAGCTGATTGCGCACACGGCAGGGCTGTGAGGGTTGAATGGCGCCGATCATCTCTAGCGAAGCCAACACCGGATCGTTGCGGGTAAAAGGCAGCTCGCGCCCGTCGATAAGAATGCTTCGGAGCCGTGCTCGCTCGGCTGGGCTCTGGTCGAGCTGGTGGATCACGTGATGGATGTTGTCGTCATCTACGAGCATCTCTTCGGCCGCCGCCTCGATGTTGCGCGCGCTTAGTTCGCTGACGTTAGCACGCTCAAGCAAGGCACAGATGCGCATAGTGAGATAGGGATGCCCGTTCGTAAGGGCATAGACTTGGTTCACAGCAGTATCGGGCACGTCGACGTCCAGTCGCTCAAACTCGCGAAGTAGCCGGCCAACCTCAGGACGCCCGAAATCCCGCAGGTAAACCTTCTCGCAGATGTTGAGCGGAGAGTTGGCGCCAGCAGTCAAGGCGTAGAGATCCACAGCGCCGCTGAACACAAACAGATAGCGTGCCAACGCGGCGTCTCCGCCGCGTCCCTGCGTAAATACGGCCCGCAATGCATTGAACACCGCGTCCGACGCCGTCGGTCGCAGGGCCCCGACCTCATCAAGCAGGACAACGATGCGGGGTACATCAAGCTTGCCGGCAAGTTCACGAAGGAAACGGATAAAGCTGACACCATCGGTAACTTTTTGCGCCGAGGGTATCTCTGCAGCCTCCATCCGTTCAGACAGCGCGTTGGCCAGATGGAAGGCTAGGAACTGGAAGCAGCCAGGGGTATCTTGGGCGCGGAGGACAGAGAGATCGACGAATACACAGTCATAACGGCCAGCGAGGTCACGCCATAGGCTCAAGATGATGGTAGTCTTGCCCGTCTGCCGGGCGCTGAGAAGGGCAATATACTGCGAGACAGTGGGCTGCAGCGCCAGCCGGCGCACGCGGCGGAGCTCAGGTCGATCGATCAGGAGGCGCCCTTCGTCCTCGGGAAGCAACGGCCCCCGCGTTGGGAACAGAAAGCCTTCGTCGCGGCTGCGCTCGGGCGTGGGAGGCCCACCTCGCATGGTGCGGCTGACCTGTGCCGCCTCACTCTCATCATGGGCTTGGGTGACGTCCTCGCGCCAAAGACGCCCGCTGTTGGAGCGCAGGAACAGAACAGGAGCCGCCCAGTCGTTGGGATCGGCGCTGGCGGCGCTGGCGCCAATACGCCCCTCGGCCACACACTCGTCCACCGTGCGACCCATGGCCAAGGCACGGTAGAACGAACGCGCGAAGCGGACAGCCGCGTGATCCTCGACGGGCCATTGCATGGCCACCACAGCTGGCACTTCGGCCCGAACCAGCGCGGGCGCCAACCCTGCCCAGTCGCCGTTGGCCGTGTCGCAAGCATTGAGGACCACCAGGTTGCCGCCATACCTGCGGAACATGCGCGCCATCTCGTGGGCCTCGATGGGGGCGGTCGTGTGCTGCTTGCTTTCTAGCGATATCCAGCCACGCTTGTGGGCGTGGTCATAGTGAGCATGCCCGACAAAGTGAACGACATCGGGGCTGTGCTCGAGGAGCGCCATGTGAAGCGCTTCGTGGGTAGCGTGAAGACACGGAATGACCTGGACCTTGCCCAGATCGATGAGCTCCTCCAGAGCATCGGCAAGCATAGTGAGCTCGCGGCGCCAGTCCAACGGTGGTTGATCCTCTGGCACGGCCACAACCACGAGTATCTTGATGGAGCCACGCTCGCGAAGGGGTGGAGGCGGCGCATGCAGGCGGAGATAGCGCACCAAGGAGACCATGGGGTCAAAGACCAGGAACTCTCCCTTTTGAGGATCGTACATGAGCTCCCATGGCAGTTTGATGAGTTCCAGGGAGTCAATGTGAAGGCGCAGTCGCAGGCCACGATTGCGCTCACGCGCCACCTGGCAGCTTTCGTACCACAGCATGAGACTATCGCGGGTGAAGACGCTCCGCAGCAGGCGCTTTCCTAGCATGATCACGCTGTCGGGCGTGCGATCAAGGCGGCCGCCGCTGGTCAAGAGATCCGGGCTCATCTGGACGCGATAGCGTTCGCTCTCGCCTACGGGCGAGTGCAACACCTCGGCAACGAGGGTGCAGCTCGCGGGGTCGAACTCGCCCAGGCGAAGGTCAAAGCTGAGATACTCCATGCATCGTCTCCACGCGTAGCGCGGTGCTGCAAATGCTTGGGCAGATGATAGGGATTATAGAGACGAGGGACGGCCACCGTCAAGGGATCGCCAGCAGAGTCGAGGTTTTTACCCGCTATTTACGCCGAGTGCCTTGTACCGTGCGATGGACACCCCTATAATGGAGGTGCTCTAGTGGCTTTTATCGAGCGATCCGCTTGATCGCCAGCCTTGAGGCAGATAGATGCGTCGTCTCTTGCCCGTCGGCATCGTGCTCCTGGTGGTCGCCCTGGTGTGGCCAACTGTCGCCCTGGCGGATTTGCATGATCCTCGTCTGATAGACTGCTCCTTGCTCATGACGGGTGAACTGGGAACGGGAGCGTCCGAGCAGTACCTCATGTTGCAGGTCACTTCTTGGGCGGGGCCGCCCTACCGATACATGGTGACGTTGGGCAACTTTTCCGAGTTCGATCTGCGTAGCACGCGTATCCTGAACCGTTACTTCCCCGCAGACCCAGAAGCGCCCGAGCTCACCGAAGAGTGGTTCCCGGAAGAGCTGGGGCCTGGGGAGAGCACGTCCCACACGTTCACCTACGACCACGCGTTGCCCGATGGTTGCCACCAGCTAGAGATCCAGCTATCGGATGACCTAGGTTCCATCGTGATGGACTGCAGCCAACCGAATAGCACTACAGTCTTTCAACTGCCCCTGGATGAAGACATCACCGCCTATCTGATGGAGCCACCACTCACACGCGAGGAGCCGGATGGTCCAAGCAAGATGGGCATTCATGTCACCCGAAACAGCACACCCGAGATCATGGAGTTCGTGCGAACGGCCCACCCAGCCGTTGTGGTGGGGTTGGGGGACGTAGGTTGGCTAACAGAGGTCAAGCGTGTTTCGCCTGAGACGATCACCATTGCGCGCTATGCCGAACCCGATCAGAGCCTAGAAGGGGATCCGGTGGTGCGGGCGCGCGAGTTCGTCGCCAGCCATCTGGAGCGCTACCTCCTGAATCCGGGCGTGGACTACTGGCTGGGCTGGAACGAACCTGTGCTAGAGACCCCCGAAGAGATGGCGTGGTATGCTGCCTTTGAGGCCGAGCGAGCGACCGCCATGGCTGAGTACGGGTTGAAGGTTGCCATCGGTAACTTTTCGGTGGGGACGCCCGAAGCGGAGGTGTTCGGCGAGTTCTTGCCGGCTATTCGTGCAGCCATGGAGCACGGCGGCGTGCTCTCCTTGCACGAGTATGGCGCGCCGACCATGCGCGACGGGGTGGGCGCAGGTATTCCCGGGGTCGAGTCCATTGACGATGCTGGCGCCCTCACGCTGCGATACCGCTACTGGTACAACCACTTTCTCCAGCCGAACGATCTCGTGATCCCCTTGGTGATCACCGAGGCGGGGATCGATGGCGGCGTGCTGGTTCAGGGCAATGATGGTGAGGACGGCTGGCGTGGGTTGGTGGACTTGGCGGTGCCGGACGAATCGCTATCGCGGGCTGCCGCCAGCTACCTCGAACAATTGTCTTGGTATGACGACGAGCTACGACGCGATCCCTATGTGTTGGGATTCGCCGTGTTCAACGTGGGCGATCCAGATGGCGAATGGAGTAGCTTTGATGTGACTGATTTGCTGCCGCAGTTGACTGAATTGGTGTTGTCCAAGCCTTGATTGGTGCTCCTTGTCTACAGAGAAGGGGGCATCCGCACGGATGCCCCTTTTGTGTGTGCATCTGGCGGCTATTCGCGCGGCCAGCGTCCGGCAAGGTCGGGCAAGGTTGGGAAGGGCACGTGGGGTTCGCTCTGGTACCAGTACCCCACGGAGCTGATGTCGTCCGTGAGAGGCTCGAACTTGCCGTTGAGCCACCAGCCCAGGGCTTGGATCGTGACCCTCAAATCCTTCTGAAATCGGATGGGGTCCATGATATGCCAGCGGTAGAGCCCGTGCTTGGGAACGCCACCCTCTTTGCGCCTCCAGAGTGGGTATCCCAGAAACGCCGTGGAGAACGTATCGCCAAAGCCCCAGGCGCCGCCGAAATAGTCCTCCGTGCCGGTACCGCATATGGTGGGATACTCAGTGTCACCGTCAATGAAGAACTTGATCTCGCCCTCACCCCACCAGCCGTCGGAGAACTGGTTCCATCCCAGCACAGTCCCCACATAGTGACCCTGGCCGACGATGCCGTCCAGGATCACATGCTCAGGTCGATCCCGCGTGCTGGTCGCACGCCGCCACTGGGCATGCAGGTACGCGGCCTCATCCGGCACTTCTTGGAGGGCGTAGGTGATCTGGTAAAAGAATCCCTGGATGGCCTCCCAATAGCCATTCTCGATGGTGATGCGGGCGCGCTTACGGAATGGCATGGGCCAGTAGCTATTAAATCCGCCGCTGGGATTCACAGCGATGGGCAGCGATGTGACGTTGTAGCGTAGACCCATGACGTTCGCAAAGAAATCGCCCAACGGCACTTCCACCGATGGTGTCTTCTCGTCGTCCCAGTACATCCTGAGGACGCAGGATCGATACGCCTTCGGATGTACTGTGATCCAGATATGCTGGATCATCCCGGGGCCAGTGATGTCGGCTAGCGTCGTTGTGGTGCCGGGATCGAGTGTGATGCAGGGCCGGATCTTCCACCCCTTGCCTAGCAGTGACGCTGGATGATCGGCTTCTGGCGTCTCGTGCGCGCCGCCGCTCACCGCGCCGTTGGGGTTCTCGGCCGAGATGGAACGCGTCTTGGCCGTCGAAAGCATCGGAATGGTGCCCAGTCCGGCAAAAGGCCCGAATATGGTATCCATGATCTCCTCCATAGTCTGTGTTGCCCAGAACGCCTACGGCTATGAGTCTAGCATACGCAGATGGACGTGACAATGGTCTCGGTTGACATGGATCGGCCCTGCTCCTAAGATGCTGCCTGTTGCCGTAGAGTCGCCAGCAAAGGGATTACGCCTAGGTATGATAGCGTCCTTGCGCCAGATCGGAGCGACCTCGGCGGCCCTGGTGTTGCTGCTCCCCTATGCAATCCGTTTCGATCTCAAGGTGCCAGGGCGATTGCCGTTGCGTAGACCAGTGGGCTGGGGGCTATTGTGGCCCGTTGTCACCTGGGTACGGGCGTTGGGCAAGTCTTGGGGGCGGCTTGGCTGGGCACGATGGGCTGCCGCGCTCTCGGGGAACGGGTTGCTGCTAATGGCAACAGCGTTAGCGATCTGCTCGGGACCACTCGCGCTAACCTGGCTTGTAGCGGCATCTAGCGCAGGCCGTGTGTCCCTTGCCCTCTTTGCGCCTTCTGAGCCAGGAGCCTTGGCAAAGCGGCGCGATGGACTTGTGGAGGGTCTGATCTCGAGCGCAGTGCAGGGCTTGGCGCTGGTGGGCCCCGCGGTCTTGGTAGCCGCACGGGAGACGTGCGCCGTAGCCGGCTATGGGTGGATCTTATCTCGACAGCCGCTGGCGCTGCTGATGGCTTGCGTGGCCACGGCAGGCGGTTGGGTAGACGCTATCAGTGACAGAGATGCGCCCACCGCGGCTCTGACGTTCCATCGGCTGCATGCTAGCGGCGCAAGCGCTTGGCTGGTCACTGGCAGCTATGTCTGGCGTGCGTGCGGGCTGGCGATGTTGACGGCTGGATTCCTCCCATCGGCGGCGTGGATCACGCGGCTGTTAGTGGTGATGATTGGGCTTCCCCTGCTGCTGTGGCTGCGTCGACTCTACGCAGTAGGGCTGCGACGCCGCTTGGGATGGCGTTTCTGGCCGTTCCTCGCGATCCTCGCGGGCGCTAGCAGCGCTGTAACGGTGGGGATGGTTACTTCAGCGATACGGTAATGGTGCGGGAGGTTGAGAGGCTTTGGCTGATATCGTAATTGTGGGTAGTCTGAACATGGACCTCGTCGTGCGTGCGCCGCACTTCCCCAAGCCCGGTGAGACTCTCACGGGCGAGAGCTTTGCGACGTTCCCGGGAGGAAAGGGTGCCAACCAAGCGGCGGCCTGCGCCCTGTTGGGTGCTGATACGGCCATGATCGGGCGGGTAGGAAAAGATGCGTTTGGGGATAGACTGTGTGCCGGCCTCCGAACGTTGGGCGTCGATACGGCTCATGTTAGCCTAGATGTGGGTGCGCCCACGGGGACGGCCGTCATCGTCGTAGATGCTGATGGCGAGAATGCTATCGTGGTAGTGCCTGGCGCCAATGGGCGGCTTGACGCGAACGATGTGCTGGCAGCAGAAGGCCTGCTCTCGTCCGCGAGCTGCATGGTAGCGCAGCTAGAGGTCCCGCTCGAGCCCATTGGGGATGCCGCCGCGATAGTCCACCGGGCCGGTGGAAGAGTGGTGCTGAACGTTGCCCCAGCGCAGCCTCTGCCCGGAGAACTCTTGCAGTTGGTGGACGATCTCATCCTGAACGAGACGGAGGCGAGCTTTCTCTCGAGCGTCACCGTCCACGACAGCGCGTCTGCCACGGAGGCGGCTCGGCTGCTGCGCGCTAGTGGGCCAAGTTGCGTAGTGGTGACGTTGGGTGGGCAGGGCGCGCTGCTGGTGGATGGCGAGGGGCCGTGGGCGTGCCCGGCCAAGGCGGTGCGCGTAGTAGACACCACAGCCGCGGGCGACGCGTTCGTTGGAGCCTGGGCATCCGCATTGACGCGCGGAGAGGACCGGCGCTCTGCTCTTTGCTACGCGGTGGCGGCCGGCACGTTAGCTACGATGACCATGGGAGCGCAGCCGTCCCTGCCCAGGCACGAGCAGGTCGCGCAGTTCATGGAGACGCGCTATGTCTGAGCGTCCTGTGACCACAGTGGGGCTGATCGCCAACCCTGCGTCCGGGAAGGACGTTCGACGTTTGGTGACGCATGCCACGACGGTAGACAATCAGGGCAAGGTCGGCATCATTCGTCGGGTGCTAGCGGGCCTAGCAGCCATGGAAGTGCGGCATGTATTGGCCATGCCCGATGCCTATCACATGGCAGAGCGTGCGCAGGTGGGGCTGGGGCGGATGAGCGCGACGCCGCCCGAGATCGAGCTGCTGGATATGCCAGTCACTGATCAGAGCGCCGATTCGACGCGCGCGGCTCGCCTAATGCATGATGCCGGCTGCGCGTGCATCCTCGTGCTCGGGGGCGACGGGACGTCGCGTGTGGTCTCCAAAGGCTCTGGCGATGTGCCGCTTCTGCCCATCTCCACCGGCACCAACAATATCCTACCTACCTTTGTGGAAGGGACGGTGGCGGGCCTAGCTGCAGGAGCTCTAGCGCAAGGGTTGGTGACCCGTGAGCAGGGGACCTACCGTCACAAATGGATACAGGTCGCGGTGGATGGCCAGCCTGCCGACCGGGCTTTGGTGGATGTTGCGGCTCTGGCTGGACAGTTTGTGGGCTCGCGCGCCATTTGGAACGTCGTCGATTTGCGCCAGTTGATCGTAACGCGCGCCGATATTACCAGCATCGGGATCTCGGCCATTGCGGCCGCCGTGCGCCCTGTGGGATTGCGGGATCCGTACGGCTTGGAGCTGATCGTGGGCTCGGGCCCGTGCAGCGTCCAAGCTGCGGTAGCTCCTGGCTTGATCGAGGACGTGAGCATCAGGAGTGCACGCGTGCTGCATATTGGCGAGACAGCGATGGCTCACGGCGAGCGTCCGCTCGTGCTCGCACTCGACGGAGAACGCGAGATCGTCCTGGGGACAGGCGACGAGGTAACGTTCACCTTGCGGGACGATGGTCCCTGGATTGTGGATGTGGACCGGGTTTTGGAGGCTTTGGCGGCCGAAGGGCGAATGCGCTGCGGCCGGGATCTATTGCAACAAGAGGGAGCATCATGAGTGAATCGTACGATTTGGCCGTTATCGGCACCGGACCTGGTGGCTACGTTGCAGCCTTACGCGCGGCGCAGCTCGGAGCCGACGTCGTCTGCGTCGAGAAAAAGTCAGTCGGTGGCGTTTGCCTGAATGAGGGCTGTATTCCCACTAAAGCTATGCTGCATAGCGCCGAGCTGTATGATCTCGCCAAGGGCGCCAAGCGCTTTGGAGTTCGCATAGAGAACCCCGGCCTGGATTGGGAAGGCGTTCTATCACACAAGAACGCCATAGTACGCCAGATGACACGGGGTGTCGCTTTGCTGTTGGACAGGGCAGGTGTGCGCGTCATCAAGGGCACGGCTCGTTTCTTGCGCCCCGACACCCTCCGCGTCACCACAGAGGACGGCGAAGAGACGATCGTCGCCAAGAACGTGGTCATCGCGACTGGATCGCGCAACATGAATGT
>CAZTMY010000025.1:0-15476 GCA_964614895.1 uncultured Anaerolineales bacterium | reverse complement strand
GTACAACGGCGCCGCGCTCTGTTGCTATCCCTCGCTCTACGAGGGGTTTGGCCTGCCCGTCCTGGAGGCCATGGCTTGCGGCGCGCCGGTGGTGTCCTCTAATGCCACGAGCATGCCCGAGGTGGCCGCTGATGCAGCGTTGCTGGTGAACCCGCTTGACGTGTCAGAGATGGCAGGTGCGATCCGTGCCGTGTTGGATGACCCCGCGCGGGCAGAGACTCTACGCGCGCGGGGGCTCGCGAGGGCAGAGCAGCTTGGGTGGGACCAGACGGCCGACGCGACTTTGGCTTGCTACCGGCGTGTCCTTGGCCATCAGTAGGAGTAACAGGTCCGGTGAGGATCGCACTGTTAGGTACCCGCGGTATACCCGCTAGCTACAGTGGCTTTGAGACCTGCGTGGAGCAGCTCGGGCAACGCCTTGTGCTGCGTGGGCATGAGGTGACGGTGTACTGCCGCGCTCACCACATCACATATGCTGGTGACACCTACAAGGGCATGCGTCTCGTCAAACTTCCAACGATCCGTAACAAGTATCTGGACACGATGGTGCATTCGTTTCTCTCTTCGCTGCATGCCCTACGCCAGCGCTATGATGTGGCGCTTTACTTTATCGTTGGGAACAGCCTTACCACGTTCATCCCTCGCCTCGTAGGCACGCGCACCGTCATCAACGTAGATGGTCTCGATTGGAAGCGTGACAAGTGGCCAGGCCCCGCCAAGGCATACATCAAGCTGGCTGAATATCTCGCCACCAAGTTGCCGAATGCCTACCTGACCGACTCGGAGAGCGTGCAGGCTTACTACCGAGATCGCTACGGCCAAGTGCCGCCCGTGATCGTCTATGGTTCCGAGGTGGAGCCGGCGCCGCCGGGCGAGACGCTGGCCAAGTATGGGCTCGAGCCCGACCGCTATGTGTTGTTTGTCGGGCGGCTGGTGCCAGAGAACGGCGCTCACCATCTGGTGGAAGCCTTCCGCGAGCTGGATACCGAGCTCAAGTGTGTTATCGTGGGCGGTGCGTCCTATGCCCAGGGCTATATCCGGCAACTGCATGCATTGGCTGAGGGTGATCCGCGGATCATCTTTACCGGGTATGTCTTTGGCCGGGGCTATGCCGAGTTGGGCTCCAACGCGCGCATCTTTGTGGAGACCTCGGGCGTAGGGGGCACGCATCCGGCATTGGTAGAGGCTATGGCTTTTGGGAACTGCGTCGTCGTAAACGACCACGCGGAGAACGTGGAGACCATTGGCCAAGCAGGGCTGACCTACGCCGGCAGCGTGGGCGCGGATAGCCTGCGATCGGTGTTGCGGCGATTGCTGGCGAATCCAACGGAGGTGGAGCGTCTGCGTGCCTTGGCTCGCGAGCGGGCTCACCGCCGGTATAACTGGGAGGCCGTCACCGATGCGTACGAGCGGCTGTTCTACCAGGTGCTAGACTGGCCGTTGCCGTCGCGGTTGGCGGATGCCGGAGGGAGCTAGGGCGTCGTTGGCTTCAGAGTGACCGACTTGAACGCCACGGCTAGCTTGCGTGAGGGGCTCACCAGATCGCCGCCATAGTGATAGGCGTAGCGGAATGTGATGGTGTCTACGCCGTCGGTGAGCCAATCCGCCGGCACGATGGCCGACCAGGTGGCTGGTTGTAGTGTGTCACCGTCGCACTGAGGGAATACCACATCGCCGAGCTTGTGGTGGTTGTACCAGACCTCCATGGATTGTTGGTAGCTGCTCATCTCTGCCAGGTCGCAGTAAGCCATGGCGTCTAGCTTTAGCCGCTGATCGTGCTTCTCTGGGACGTGCACCAGGAGGATGGCTCGATCGCGCGTCTTGACGCCCGGGCCGATGGTCGCAATCTGAAAGCCGGGATCAGAGCTGGCCCAGACGCCCCATTTCTCCGTCCAGCTCCAGCCTACCCCGAGGTGCTGACGTTCCTCTCTGACGTTGGTGTCGCCGCGGGGGATCAGCTCGCCTCGCGCCGTGTAGGTTTCCACGGGGGCCAATGACGCGCGTCTGTTGAAGCCATAGTGGTCAAAGATAAAGCTGGTCCCCTGGCCGCTGGCCTCGCGCCAACAGTAGGCCAGCAAGCTGTCCTCTAGGGGGATGGCCGCGATGCGCCGGTCGTCGGTCAAGATGGTCATGAGCCATTGCTGATCGGCATAGATGGCCACTAGCCCGTTGAGGCCGATGGCGGCGACACCGAGGAGGCCCAGAGACCAATGGAGGCCACGGTGCCAACGCGATGTGAGCATGACGGGTGCGAGGGCCATCACCGCGTACGGCAACCCGTCTAACGCGTAGCGATTGGTCCATGACCAGCCGCCCCGCCATGATCGAAAGGACGAGTAGAGACCAAGGAACCCAAGTGCTGTAAGGCCAAAGGCTAACAGGAGCAGAGGATAGCGTGGCACCTCTCGATGTCTCGCGGCGCGGGCTCGATCGATTCCCAGAAGCGCAAAGCCTACCGGGAACAGAATCAAGAACGGCGAGTAGATCAGGATGCCGTTGCTCCAATCGACTAGATGCCGGATCAAGGCAAAGCTGAGATAGCCCCAATCCAATGTGAAGATGGCCCGAATCCCTCGCTTCATGAGGTAGTGGTAGAATGAGCTTACAAAGCTAACTTGGGCAAGGGAGACGCCTAATAGGGCAAAGAGTCCTATGATGGTGATGGCTAGCGCCCACTTGCGATAGCAAATCAGGGTGTAGAGGGCTATGACGCCAGCTACGATGATATAGGCAGGTCGGCTCTCCAGGGACCAAAGCAGCGGCAACCAAGCGACCAGGATCCATCCGGGACGATGCAGCGACCGCAGTAGGCACCAGATGAGCAAGACGCCGCCTAGCTGGGCGCTGGTGAGGGTCCATAGGTCTTGGCTCGCGACCGGCCACATGGGGGTGCCCAGGGCATAGATACTGGCGAGAAGCGCAAGCCTCCAGCCCGTCAGCAGATGGGCCAGGTTGAGCGTCATGATCAGGACGCAGAGAGAGGCGATGATGGCGGCGCTGAGCTTGGCCATGGCGTCAATGTCACCCGCCGTGGTTGGGCCCCATCCGAGCAGCTCGGCGAGGCCGTAAATCGGCACGGCCATATAGGCGGGCCCCTTGGGCAGTAGGGAGTAGTGATGCCCGTCTCGTTCACCTACGCGCAACGTGGCTAACTCGATGAGCACCGGGTAGTCGTCTACTCGCTCGTGGCCATGCCGAACGATGCTGAGAGGCACGTACCGTGAGGGCCAGTTGTCACCTTGGCCCATGATACGACCATTGGCCATATAGACCGCAAAGCTGAGCAACGCCAGCGCAAGGGCGAGCCAGATGGCGCGCCGCGGTTCCTGCAGCGGCATGGTGTGTGGATCACCCGTGTTGTGGAGCCAGTCAAGATGGGATGGAGCCATGGCATCTCCCAGAGCTGCAGAAGGGCTGGACGTCAGCCCAGTATAGCATGGGACATGGACTCCGGCCAGTGCATTGGGCGCCGCCTTGGGTTGGTCCTATAGGCTTGGCAGTGGTATGCTCGGGGCGAGTGAGCTAACGAGGGAGGACACGGTGGGGCAGATTTACCCAATGCGTTTTGCGCCAGTGTTCCAGCACTATATCTGGGGTGGTCGAAGGCTAGAGACGTTGTTTGGGCGCGAGCTGCCCGAGGGCATCGTGGCCGAAAGCTGGGAGATCTCTGGCCACGAGAAGGGTTCGACGTCGGTGGTGGGAGGCGCATGGGATGGCCGGTCGCTGCCTGAGGTGCTCGAAGCCTTGGGAGAGCGACTCGTTGGGTCCAACGCGCGCGCTTTGGCCCAACGGAGGCGCTTCCCTTTGCTCATCAAGCTACTGGATGCCCATCGCGATCTCTCGGTGCAGGTGCATCCCGATGACGCCTACGCGGCGGCTCACGAGGCCGGCGACACGGGCAAGGCAGAGATGTGGTACGTTCTGCACGCGGATCCCGGGACCGAGCTCATCTACGGACTAGCGCCGGGGGTGACTCGGGCATCGTTCCAGGAAGCCTTGCGCCAGGATGCCATTGACACGCAGTTGCACAGGGTTCCTATCGCGCGGGGAGATGTGTTCTACATCCCGGCAGGGACTGTGCATGCGTTGCTGGCAGGGGCGGTGGTGGCCGAGATTCAGCAGAACTCGGATGCAACCTATCGCCTGTACGATTGGGGACGGCTCGGCGCCGATGGCCAGCCGCGACCGTTGCACGTGGCCAAGGCGCTGGATGTGATCAACTGGGAGATGGTCGCGCCAACTGCCACACAGCCCTCGTTGATAGAGCAAGACGGCGGAGTTCAGCGTTGGCTGCTGACGGGCGATCCGCGCGTAACCGTGGAAAAGCTGGATCTTGCCCCTGGGGCCAAGTGGCAGGGCATCTGCGATGGCTCGACCTTTGAGGTGATCGGCTGTATTGAGGGAGCGGTGCGCCTGTCCTGGGAGGGCGCTCCACAGGACCTGACGCCGATCTCGTGGCGATTGCTGCCGGCAGCTCTTGGCCGATATACCCTCCGGACAGATACGGACAGCACACTGCTGCGAGCGTACGTCCAGGCAAGCGAGCCGGCCGCTGCCCGATAAAGGGGGGCACCCTAACGCGCAGCTAGGTGACTGCCGTACAGCTTTTGAGCGTTGTCGTGGAGCACAGCATGGGCTAGACGCTGGGCGTCTCGCTGGCTGGCTCGTGTCCACAAGGCTGCTTGCTCTACGGCTTGGGCAAGTATACGGCGGAGGATAGCAGCGGCGCCGGCTGCCATCTCGACTGAGGTGGCGTCATGCGAGGCCATGATCTTATGACTTGGCACATAGTTGAGCCAGGTTCGCAAAGCTGCGTCTAGGTGAGCCGGACTGAGAATTGGAAGCCAGCAAGCATCCAGATAGACGTTCGGGAGTTGCTTGGCGAGCCAAGCTGCTTTGTCAAGGAACGGCCAACAGTGCAGCAGCACGAGCGGCATGTGGGGATAGCGACGTGCCAGCCCCTCGAGGGGGAGAGGGCCAGAGGCCTGGAGGTTATGAGTCCCGATGTGAATCTGGTGTGGCCAACCGCGCGCGTCGGCTAGCTGGCAGCACGCATGCACCACCCAGTCCTCAAACGCGCGGACTTGGGACGGCGTGAGCTCGCCTCGGAAGCGGACCTGCTCATCCTCTCGTGGCAGGAAGCTCAGATCACGCGTATAGGCCTGAAGCTGCTTGATGCCGACGGCCCCTTGCTCGGCAGCCGTTTCCATCAGCGCCTCCAAGAACTGCCGCCAGCTCCCGGCATCTACCGGATCGATGCGCAACCACTCGGCCAAACGATCGCGACGTGGGCAGTCCGGCTGCCAGAACCCGAGCAGCGCATCGGTACGCAGCACTATGCGTAGGTAGCCCCGCTCTTTGGGGGCGGCCTCAGCTCGGTCGAAAAGGAACTCGGGCTGCACCGGTCGGATCAGGTCAGTGAAGCCTGCGATGGCCATGGCGCGTGGATGCCAGGTATGCAGGTCCTCATACGCCGTGGCGATATGCTCGTCCAAGGCGCGTAGCCCGTCTGGATCATCCAGATCAGGGGAACTGCCATGCAGGATGCCGAGCCCCTCGGCTAGGCAGGCATACGTTCCCGTCAAGCGTTGTTGCTCGAGCGCTGGTCGGATTATCTCGACCGCGCGCGGTAGATCCCTGGCCGCCAGCTCGTGGATGCCGAGACCTGTGGTCTCCCGGGCGAGGCGATCGGGTGCCGCTGCGGCACTTGCCAGATGTCCCCCGAGGTAAGGGTCGAGCAGGATGTCGAGCAGGCCCGTTCGGCGGTCCGGCTCGGCGCCCGCCTGCATATCGTTGCGAAACCACCCATGCCGCATGCCAACGGACGCGAGGCTTCCCCAGTGTTCGTGGGCGCAAAATGACGGCGCTTCTGTGAGATCTAGCATCCTCTTCTTCTCCTCGGCGCACCCTTTGGGCTTGCCTGCCCCCATGCTAGCGCCCTTTGATCTACTAGATTGCCTCAGCCCTCTGCCACTACCGGGTTCCGGAGCGTGCCGATGCCATCGATCTCCACTTCGACGACGTCGCCTGGCTGGAGAAAGACCGGTGGCGTACGCGCGAATCCCACCCCCGCAGGCGTACCCGTCAGGATCACGGTGCCTGGCAGCAGCGTCAGGCTGTGTGATAGATGAGCGATCAGCTCCCGCACGGAGAAGATGAGATCATCGGTGTTGCTTTCCTGCATCACCTCGCCGTTGAGGCGAGTGCGGAGACCGACATGATCTGGGTCAAGATCGGTCTCGATCCATGGTCCTAGTGGCGCAAAGGTGTCGAAGGATTTGGCACGCGCCCACTGCACGTCCAGCCGACGTTGGCAGTCGCGTGCGCTGACGTCGTTGGCGCCTGTGTATCCCAGCACATAGTCGAGAGCATCGTCTGGCGAGACGTTGCGTGCGCAACGTCTGATGATCACTGCCAGCTCGCACTCATAGTCTACCTCGTCCGGGGCCACTGCTGGCAGCACGATGGGATCGTTCGGTCCGCATAAGGCTGAGGTCGCCTTGATGAACAAGGCGGGATGGTCGGGCAGATCGTGTCCGCTTTCCAGGGCATGCAGCCGGTAGTTGAGCCCGATGGCCAGAATGTTTGGCGGTTCGATAGGTGCGAGCAAGGTCACATCCTCGCGGGCGTAGGTCTGTTGGGTCAGTTCCCACGTGTCAAGCAGACTACCGCCAATGGCGCGGAGGGTTGCGTCGTCCTCCATAATGCCGTGGGTGACTAGCCCCTGAGCCGTGCGAAAGCGTGCGATGCGTGCCATGGTCTCACTCCTAATATCGTTGAGAGTTAGATGGTCAGAACGACCTTGGTGGCCTGGCGCTTGGCGAGAATCTGGAATGCCTCGTGGATCCGCTCCAGAGGCATCACGTGGCTGATCCAATCGGCGAGGCGGAGATCTTTCGTGTGCACGAGCTGTAGGACCTCATCGTGCACATCCTGTTCGCGCACGGGCAGGGTCACTATCGTGCCGGCAGCATAGGCTTCTTGGACGGACGCTGGCATGATGTCGTTGTCTGGCGCCACGCCATAGTTCCCTACCTGACCGTCCGGCGCGACCAATGTCAACGCGCGCTGCAGCGCGTCCGAGCTGCCCACTGCCTCGATGACGCGGTCGTATCGCTCAGGCAGGGAAGGCGCTCCGTCGGGCCACACCTGATCTCTCGCGATGTAGGCGTCCACTCCCAGGCCGAGGAACTTTTTGGCCCAGAGGGCCCGTCGTCCGTAGACGGCTACGATGGGTGCGCCCAGGTAGCGCGCCCAGAAGGCAAAGGTTTGGGCGACTGGCCCCGTGCCGATAATGGCGCAGGACGTGTTGGGGCCGACTCCAGCGGCGCGTGATGCCGAGAGCGTTTCCTTTAGGGTTATGAGGGCCGTCGCTTCCGTTGACGGGATTTCAGGCGGGACGATCTGCTGCGCAGCCCACTGACCTCCAGGGCGTTCACCTGGGTGATCCTCTTGCCACGCGACAGCGTCAGTCACCAATCCGTAGGCGGCCATGCCTCCCCAAGCCGAGGCGATTCCCATCTCGGGCGGATACGACGCGCCGGGTCGCAGAACGCGCTGGCCCACCTCGAAGGAGCGGACTCTTTCGCCGAGGCTAACCACGGTGCCGACGCTCTCATGTCCCAGCACGAGGGGTAGGGGGATTTGTGAGACAAAGTGCCGCTCGATGATCTTGCGGTCGGTAGAGTTGCAGATGCTGCAGGCTTCGATGCGCACCAGAGCCTGGTAGGGCCCGGGCTCGGGGCGGGGCAGATCGTAGACGACGGTGAATACGTTGGGCTCTGTGACAAGGATCGCTTTCATGGGTACCTCCCTCACGTGCCGCGCATCCTAGCATCCAAGATAGGGGGCGTCAACTACTCTGGGTCTCGGCTGTAACCGAACCAAAGTTGGGGGGCCAGCCCCAGATGCAAACTAATGGTAGAAGGATCAGTGGCGTGACCGGTCAGGCGCCGAGGAGGACCTGGCAACCTGACTGAAACGGTTGTGGGATACGATCGTGATGGAAGGTGTGCTTGATAGCGCGCACAAGAGGGCCTAGAAGTCATGTGACCAGAGCGGCTCGCACGAGTCGGCGATGCGCCTTGCATCGCTGGATCGCCAGAGCTTGCGGAGTGGTGGTTCTGGCTTTGCTGTTGCTAGGGGCGATGGCAACGGCGGGGCCTGCTCTCTCCGAGCAAACCGTCACCCTCTGTTTCGACAGCACGGGATCCGGCCGCAACGTGAGAGGTTGGCTGGCGGATCAAACGTCGGCTCACAAATACTGGGCTGGCGTTTTCAATGTGCGCATGGAGGGTGTCAGCCTACGGGCGTTCTGCAATGATATCCACAACAGAATCTCTGATGGCACGTGTGTTACGAGAGCAGTACCTTTGGGGTGATGTTAGATTGGGTGGGGCGAACAATCACTCATGTGTGGGGGCGTTGGACTTGCGACGTGTCGAGACGCGGGTGCGAATCCAGGTGGCCAGCACATCGAGCGCTGTTGAGGAAGGGTACAGTCCGTTGAAGACTAGGTCCGCGTGCCAGCGGGAAGGTTCTACGAACTCTTGATGGCGCCAGCGCACGCTTTCGAGATAGTACGAAGCGATCTCGTCAAAGGCGAGGCCGCGGGCCATGTTCCGTCGGAGGCGACGCACGATGCGTTCATCGGGTGGCGCATCCACGAACACGCGTAGGTCAAGTTTTTTGCGGAGAGCATCATCCTGCAGGGTCAGAAGCCCCTCGATGAGCACCACCTCCGGCGGGTGTTCTGCCAAGCCAAGCGCATCAACGTCGCGGCGCAAGGTTTCCAGATCGAACGAGCCTGGCTGGTTATAGTCGTCCCACTCGGTGCCCGTGAAGGGGGCTCGAGTGCGGGGCTTGATCGGCAGGAAATAAGTGTCCATGTGGACGACGCGGACAGAAAGCTCGTCCAGTGCATCACACAGTGCCTCGCAGAGGGTGGTCTTACCGCTGGCGCTACCTCCAGCGATGCCTACGATGAGTGGGGCCGTCATGATGCGAATCCTTTCACTGCGCTGGGCAAACCGGTGCTAGTGTAAGGGCGTGGCATGAGGGTGTCAACGAACGTTGACCTCGAGGGAGGGTCAGCTAGAATGGCCACGTGGCGATCGACGCATAGCAGGAGGTACATACATGTTGCCGTATCGCGTTGGAATCATCGGATGCGGACGCCGGCCAGAGAGGCCTGGCCCCATGGGGTACGGGATGGGACACGCTCATGCTCGCGGCTACAAAGCCTCGCCGGAGGCCAAGATCGTCGCGCTGGCGGATATCATCGTCGAGAATGCCCGCGCCTTTCAGGAGGAACATGGCGGCGATGCTATCTACCAGGACTATCACGAGATGCTGGCCAAGGAGCGCCTGGACATCGTGAGCGTGACCACTTGGCCACATCTTCACGCCGAGATGGTCATCGCGGCGGCCCAGGCCGGTGTCAAGGCCATCCACTGCGAGAAGCCCATGGCGACTACTTTTGGGGATGCTCGGCGTATGCTGGAGGCTTGCGAAGCGAATGGCGTGCAGCTAACCTTCAACCACCAGCGTCGGTTTGCCCCTGTGTTTCAGACGGCACGTCGCTTGGTGGATGAGGGTGCCATCGGTCAGCTTCAGACGATGCGCGGTGTTTGCGGCAACTTGTACGATTGGGGTACGCACTGGTTCGATATGTTGAACTACTTGAACGACGAATGCGATATCGCCTGGGTGCTGGGCCAGGTGGACCTGCGCGGCAGCAGCAGGATCTTTGGCGCGCCCGTAGAGGGCCAAGGACTGGCCTACTATGCCTACAAGAATGGCGTGTACGGCATGCTCACGACGGGCTTTGGGATGCCGGCCGGGGCATGGATCGAGCTGCTGGGCAGCGAGGGCCGCATCGAGATTGGACGCGACCGGGACGTGCCCCTGCGGGCCTGGACCAAAGGCGACTCTGACTGGCACACCGTGCCGGTTGAGGGAGGGCTGCACGGCCAGGACTATGTCGTTGCTGCCATCCTCGACCTCATCGACGCGCTCAAGACGGGGCGCGAGCCCATGCTTTCGGGTAGGCGCGCCATTCGCGCTACCGAGCTGATCTTTGCCGCCTACGAGTCCAGCCGTCGACGTGGTCGCGTAGATCTACCATTGGACGTGGACGACTCCCCACTGGCAGACATGATGGCCGCTCAGGGCGTGGAACCTGTCTAAAGGTTGTCCACTCGCAGGGCAACGCGGGCATGATGCGATTGGCCCGGCGCGAGCACCGTAAGATGGGCGGCGCGCTCAAATCCCTTGGCGGCCAGATTGTGGGCGTCGGTGGAGCACGACTGGTTCTCCACGCAAAAGTAGGGCTTGTCCGGTGGCGTATACACTACGGCGTGGGTGAACCAGTCGTCTGCTTCTAGCGTGACCCGCTTGCCGACGGCTGCGTATGTGATAGTCGCGGGCTGGGAGGCGCGCATGCCCCAGAACACGTCGTCCAGATCCAGCTTGTCTAGCGTGATGGGCTGGGTAGGGGCTGCGGGGCAGGCGCTCGGATGCAGGAGGCGCCCGGTGGGCAGCAGTGCTTCTGCCTCCATCCAACGCTGGGCGGGGATGTGGAGCGTCACATCCCCGCGCTCGCCGAGGATCTGGAAGTATGGGTGGATCGCCAGACCGAAGGGTAGCTGGCGATGTGCGTCGTCGTTGCTGATCGAGAACGTCATTTGCAGACGTCCCGGCGTCACGTCAAGGCGGAGCGACAAGGTATTGCGGATGGGGAATACGCCCCACGCATCAGAGCCGGGCGCCATGCTGATGTGCGCCGTGATGGCGATGCCGCTTTCGGTGGCGACGGGCGCATCCAGCTCCCAAGGCACGTTGCGGACCAGCCCATGGATAAAGTGCTGGCCGTCGTTGGGCGCAAAGCGAAACACCCGATCATCAAAAGTGAACGTGGCATTACGCACGCGGTTGGGCGTTGGGTAGAGGATGGGCGTTCCTAGAATTCGACCATCTGGCTCGCAGGCGACGAGATACTCGCGGCCGTCCACCTCGAACCCGATGACGTTGCAGCCCATGCTCGGAACGAACCGTACTACCGTCTCGTGTTCGCTTTGCCGACAACGCAGGAACCGCACGCGCCATCTGCCGATGGGATGGGTCTCCCAGCCGCTATCGCAGGTCGCCATCGCTTTGCCTCCAGTGCGCCCGTTCTTGATCTACCGCCTGCCAGTATTATACTCGGCAGGGCCTCGGACGTGAACCGAAGTGCTTGATCCAGGGAGGACGATGTGGCTGAGACGGTACGGATCACGGATGTAAAGACAATTCTCACAGCGCCTGACGGCATCCGCTTGGTGGTCGTCAAAGTGCTGACCGATCAACCGGGGCTGTACGGCTTGGGCTGTGCCACCTTTACCCAGCGCGCCTATGCGGTGGTCGAGGCGATTGACAAGTACCTCAAGCCCTTTGCGGTGGGGCGAGATGTGGACCGCATCGAGGATCTGTATCAGGCTGCGTATGTGAGTTCGTACTGGCGCAGCGGCCCCGTGCTCAACAATGCCCTCAGTGGGCTGGACGAAGCGTTATGGGATATCAAGGCCAAACGCGCGGGCATGCCGCTCTATCAGCTCTTTGGTGGCAAGGTTCGGGAGGCCGTGCCGCTCTACACGCACGCTTCGGGGCGGGACCTCGGCGAACTGACCGAGGCGGCCCAGGCTATCATGGAGGACGGGTTCCGCTACGTACGCGTGCAGATGGCTGTGGAGGGGCTCTCCACCTACGGTGGCAAACAGGGCCGCGTGATGGCCGCGTTGGATCCGGCACAGCGGCGTACCTGGGAGCCGACGCCTTACGTCCGGATGGTGCCCAGCATGCTTGAGCATCTGCGCGTAGAGCTAGGCGATGAGGTAGAGCTGTTGCACGATGTGCACGAGCGCATCCCGCCGATCCAGGGTGTGTGGCTCGCCAAGGCTGTAGAGCCCTACCGTCTGTTCTTCCTGGAGGATCTGTTCGCCCCTGAAGATGTGGGCTACTTTCGCATGGTCCGCGAGCAGACGTCCACGCCCATGGCCATGGGCGAGCTATTCGTGAGCCCTGCCGAGTATGTGCCGCTGATCCAGGAGCGGTTGATCGACTTTATCCGTGTGCACATCTCTGACATCGGTGGACTGAGCATAGCGCGCAAGCTGGCCGCGTTCTGCGAGTTCATGGGGGTGCGTACCGCCTGGCACGGGCCGGGAGACGTGTCGCCAGTAGGGCACGCCGCCAACATGCATCTGGATTTGGCCGTGTCCAACTTTGGTATCCAGGAGCTAGCTCGTTTTCGAGACGCCACGCGCGAGGTCTTCCCGGGATGTCCAGAGGTGCACGATGGTTGCATGTGGCCCAACGATGCGCCCGGCCTGGGCGTGGATATTGACGAGGAGAAGGCGGCACTCTATCCGTTCCCTGACGATCCGATGATCGGAGCGTGGTCCGAGATCCGTCGCTGGGATGGGACTGTCGTTCGCCCCTAGGCGGCGCCAAAGCAGAGTGGGAGAGTTGCGCTGTGAGCGACCTGCAAGCCTATCTGGCCAAGTTCGACGCCATGATCGATCCGGCGCACTATGAGCGCATCGAGGAGGCGTATCGCGATCTGTTCGCCTGGCGCGAGCGTGATTCGGCGCCTTTCTTGTGGTCGTCGCTACCTCCGATCCCTGATGAGGACTGGCCTGATCCGCCTTATAACGATACCGTTGGGGATCCGGAAAAGATGCTGCTATCGCAGCTCCGCCCCTGCTTTTTCCATTACCAAGCTGGCGACGATCAACCGCTTTGTATTCGCGCCAACTATGGGACGGTGATCCTGCCCAGCATCTTTGGGGCAGAGTGGCAGCTCACAGAAACTTCGATGCCTTGGGCTCATCACCTGCCCGACCGCAATGCTATCCGGGCGCTGATCGATCGCGGTGTCCCAGACCTGCGCGCAGGTCTGGGGGCGGCCTGCTTTGATACCGCGCATTACTACCAAGAGACGCTGGCAGCCTATCCCAAGCTGGCGGCATGTTGCCGCATCTACCACCCCGACCTGCAAGGTCCCTTTGACGTTGCACATTTGCTGTGGGGGCCGGACATCTTTCTCTGCTTATACGATGAGCCCGAGCTCGTGCACACGCTGCTTGATCTGATCACCGAGGCGTACATCGTGTGGCTAAAGGCGTGGCGCGCGCACGTGGGTGAGGAGGCTCCGTGGACGGCTCACTGGACGTTCCTGATGCGCGGGGGCGCTATGATCCGCGATGATACCGCGGTCATGCTGCGCGAAGCCCAGTATAAAGAGTTCGTCAAGCCCTATGACCAGCAGATTCTGGATGCCTTTGGCGGCTGCATTCACTATTGCGGGTGCGGCGACCAATTCATCGCTTCCATGGCCGAGAGCGGGAACCTGTACGGGGTCAACATCTCGCAGCCGGAGCTCAACGACATGGATCTCTTCTGGCGAGTTGTGAATAAGAACAGGCTCGTGGTGCTGGGGATGCCAGAAGCCTATGTGCCTGAGGGTACCTCCGCGGGCGTCGTGACATATCGGACGTATGAGGCGTAGCGTCACCTAGAAGACCGACAGGCCAGGGTTCTTGGTGCACAGCCGGCAAAGCCTCGTGCGCGCGGTGATACAGAGCGTGCTCAGATCGACGTCCCTGAAAGCCAGGTTTGCGGGGCGTTCTGGCCTCTCAACGGCTCCTCCCAAGTTGCCTGATGGTTCATGTGCCCACAGCTCCCCTGATCCCGCGCAGTAGATGTTCCCGGCGACGTCCAGCTTTGCTTTCGGGGCTACCCTCTTCTCACGTCTCTATTTCGGTGTGGGAGCAATCCAGTGGCCAGCAGCCGGCCGGTGCGGCCAAAAGTTAGGCCATTGGAGTTGCCACATGGCTGGCTTCAGGGTGTCGGCGGCTCCTCGATCTTGGAAACATAGCGGTAGGTGATGCTGGCAGATATGTCGCTGAGCAAGAGATAGCCATCCCTGGGCCACGTGCTCCCTTTGGTGAACTGTGACCCGGCCCGCTGTCTTCTCAAAGGTTGTGTCCGTGAACAGATCGCTCAATGCCATGGTGTCCCCTTCTGTTAGGAGACCTCTTTGGCGTTTGATGGCTTTTTGGGGTGTGGCTGCGAGTCGCTGTATAATGATCGGTCAACGCAGTGCGGATGTGGTTGGCCCGAAAGCGCGGGCCGTGGGATGGCTCAACAGCAGCAGATGAATGCAATACTGCACGGAACCTGGATCCATGATGCCCAAGATGGGGCCGTTGACGGCTTTTTCGTGTGGGCGGAGCGTTCCGCTGAGACTGCGTCTCGGGGGGGGTACCGCCGACCGCGTGTGGGGCGTCATCCCTATGCGGCTACGACGATCGAGGTGGCGCAGCTTCTGTCACACTATGTCCCTGACGTGGACTGGCGAGCTGCCAGGCGACTGACCCGCGTCGCGTTACTCCCAAGTCACGAGAGCGCCCCAGTTGTGCCGCGTTGGTTAGCTCCCCTGGATGACGCTCAGTACGGCTCTGAACTAAGGCTGGCTTGGTGGCGCATCGAGGGCATCGGCATCCCTGTGCTCCAGATCGTTGAGGTGCTGGCGGCCCTGCCACTGCGCAATCACATGGTGGGCACGCCGCACCGTGTTGGAGACGACCTGCGCTACTGGGGGGTTGTGGCCAAGTTCGGGTTAGAGCTCTTGGCTGGCCAGCGCTATCTGCCCGGTGTGGTGGCCGAGGATGGTGCGCTACTTGCGCGGTGGCAACCCGCGCTACGATCGGATGAGGACCTGGAGCGGATGCGCACGCTCACCGAGGGCATGCCTCCCGTATGCCGTGCGCTTTTTCGGGAACGTGGCGGCATGGATCAAGTCGAACTCCCGCGAGCTGATGTCGTATTGCATAGCTTCTTGGGGCATCTCGTCGACAAGGCCGTGCGTTCATGGAGTGGCATAGATCCCGACGAGCTCCAGAGCGGCGAGACTCGGGCGCGGCAGTACATGCGGGCGGTGGATCTTGGTGGCAAGTGGTTGGCGGCTCTGGTCAGTGAGGATGCGTCCATTCGGCCCCAAGGGCAGCGCCATCGTGAGTTGACGCGCTTCTATCGCGGTTGGCAGGGATGGTCGTGTCGGGCTCGCCAAGCCGAGGCTAGCGAGTTGCGGCTCTGCTTTCGCCTGGAGCCCCCCTCTTCAGATGGAGAGTTGGGCGATGGGCATTGGCGCCTGGAGTACCTGCTCCAGGCCGTGGACGATCCCAGCCTGATGATCCCTGCTGCGCACGTATGGCGTGAGCGGGGCGATGTGCTGAGTTACCTGAATCGGCGCTTCGATCAGCCGCAGGAGCGTCTGCTGGCCGGCTTGGGATCTGCCGCTCAGTTCTCTCAGGCGATCCGCCGGAGCCTGCGACATAAGGCGCCCGAGGGGGCCATACTGACACCGCAGGAGGCCTACACATTCTTGCGAGAGACCGCTCGTCTCCTGAAGGGCACTGGATTCGGCGTGATGGTGC
>CAZTMY010000024.1:0-15636 GCA_964614895.1 uncultured Anaerolineales bacterium | reverse complement strand
GGGAGGCCATGTCTAGCGCCGATAGAGGAGGCGGGGCTGTAGCTCGCCCGATGGCTACGTCTCCTAGCAGGATGACGTCCGATGCGGGTTGGCCCTCACATGCCACGGCCAACCTTCGGCCGCTCTCCCCCTCGTACATACCAGCGATGAGACGGTAGCTGCCAGGAGGTGTACCTGGCTGTATCACGATACCGTGGCGGTCGTTTATCTCCTCACCAACCTCCCAGCTATCCGTGGGGCGGCTGTAACCCACCGGTTCGGCATCACGTTGGGCTATGATATGCCCGTGAGAGTCGAGCAGGTGCAGGAAGACCTTATAGCGTTGTGAGACAGGCGCCAACGCGCGCCACACAAGTTCGACCTGAAGGATACCGCCGCTTTCGGCATGAGAGGTCAGCGCAAAGCGGTCGAGCATGATGGCGTCGCCCAGTCTGCAGCTCAGCTCCTGTTCTGCCAAGGAAACGGTCTTGTCTGGCATGGCATAGACGACTAGGCGGAGGCCACCAAACCAGGCGTCCATCGCGCGATAGGTGTGGCAATCCAGCCAATTCTCGATGAATCCTTTCGGATCGCTCTCGTCCGTCGCCCAGAAGATGCCATAGAGACGCGCGTGTTGGGCGACGATCGCCTGGAGCTGCTCTACGGTAGCCTGCTCATCCAATGGCCTCTGCAGAGGTAACGGATACGTGGGCACCTTGCCAGTGGCGTACAGGTCGACAGTTTCGATCTGGCTGGGTGCATTGACGAGGATGGCGTCTTTGGGTCCCGCGACGGCCTCGATATAGGCTACGATGCCACGATAGTCGTCGCGAAAGGTGCGCGGGTCGTGGTATTGTTGCCAGAGCGCAGCGCTGCTTGCGGTGAGCGGGAGCGCGGTCAATGTTACGCCCAAGGCGATGCCTGCGCCTTTTCCCCAATGGCGCTTGCCCAAGTGGGCGAGCGCTAGAATCCCCCATGCTTGAAGGGCCGCAAACGCGGGTGCGACTAGGAGTGCAAACTTGGGCTTGTACATGGGGCGAGCTAGCGAATAGAGCTCCAAGGTTGCCAACGGCACCAGCAAGTAGAGACTCCAGAGGATCCGCGGCCCTTTCTTGCAGAGTTCGGCCAGTGCGCCAACCAGGGCCAGCGAGGCCGCGAAATAGCCCAGCCAGAGCAGCCACCCGCTTGGTTGCACAGCGGTGCCTAGAGCTAGTGTTCGCGCGACGCTCCCGATAAACGCGGCAAGTCCATCGCTTTGGCCCACCGCTGGCCATTGGGTCAGAGCGCGCCAGGAGAGTATTAGCCAGGGCACATAGAGCGCTAGCAGTACGAGCTGCAGTGTGAACCATCGTGTGGCCAGCTTGACCTGTTGCCGCCTGTCCCCCGTTGCTTTCTGGACTAACCACAACACCATCCCTACGTTCTGCGCGAGGACGAGAGTGAATCCCACATAGTGTGTGTAGATCAGTAAGGCCGTCGTGACTAGGTACAGGCCGGCGTGACCGAACCAGCTATCAACCCCAAGTGTTTCGTCGCTACGCATGCGGAGCCAGGTCCCCATGGAGGCGCACCCCAGCGCCGTGGCGAGCATATACATGCGCGCTTCTTGTCCATAGTAGATCTGGAGGGGGGCGACTGTCGCTAGCACGCCTGCCAGGAGCGCTGCGTGGCGCCCCCATGTCCGTCTCGCTAGAGTGTAGGTCATGCCGACCGTGGCAACACCCAGAAGGGCCGACAGGGAGCGGACCGCCACCTCGGACTGGCCCAGTAGCCAGATCCAGCCGTGCAGCAGCAGGTAGTAGAGTGGAGGGTGGATGTCGTGAGATGCGCCCTCGAGGATCAGCGAGATGCTGCGGCTAGCCAAAGCCACGCTGGTGCCTTCATCATTCCAGAAGCTCTGGTAACCGATGCGATAGAAGCGTAGGGTTGCTGCTAGGAACAAGAGCGTCGGAAGGATGATGTGGCGTTGCCAGTGTCGGGTGCGGGGAACATCGGATTCAGGCATGGGCTCAACGTCTCCCGAGCAGCAAAAGCATGGCCACGACGATGGCCACAACGCCCGCTGCGGCGAGCGCCAGGCGTTGCCCGGACGGCGCCCGTTGGACCACAAAGCCGTCTACCTTCAGGGGGGTGTTGCCCACACTAATGCGGACATCATGGACTGTGTCGGGAAGGCGGCGCGCCAGGATGAGCGTCGGAGCTCGCCCTTGGGGGTCCGCACTTGCTCGGAGCGCCGAAACGACTTGGCCGTCGATTTGCACTGTCAGTTGCGTGTTCTCTGGAAGGGGTTCACGGAGTACCAGCTCGATCTTGGTACCTCGGATACGCGCCCGAAGACTGGCGCCGGGAGCGCAGACAGTATAGGAGCCAAGCACTGCCTCCGGATCATCGATATGTTGACACGTTCCCTCATAGCTCACGGCCCAGTGGTCTTCTTGGTGATAGCCGATCTCCATGATGGCTGGGGTGTTGGCATACTCGGCAAGGGCGTCAAACACGGGTAGTGGCTGGAAGTCGGGCTCTACCATGCGAAAGTAGTACCAGGCCTGATTGCGCTCGGCATCCGATGGGCGTCGGAGGAACCAGTAGTTCATCACGCCCATCCATGGCCATTCCTGTTGGGCGCGTTGGTACGCTTGCACGGCGTAGCGCGCTTGCTGCGTTTCGGACACTTGTCCGTAAGGGGCCTCGCCAAATGTGGGCGGGATGGCGCTCCAGCCCACCTCGGTAGCCCAGATGGGCTTATGCGCATCGCCGTTCTCTACCATGATGGCGCGTAGGAGCTGTACCCGCGAAAAATTGGTCCGATTGCGGCTAACACGCCGGTCCAGCGGACCCGTCCACAGGCCGTAGACTTGAGCGCCCATGATGTCGAACGATCCACGGGCTCCTGCTTGGTACATGCGCTCAAGGTAGAGCAGATCGCTCATATTGCGTGGTCCGAACTCGTCGGGGGTCTCTTCCGTGTTTTGAGCAAGGCCGGCTGCGAGAATCACGCAGTTCGGGTCCGCTTCCTTGGCGCGCTGGTAGGCGATCTCGAGAAGCTTCGCGTAGGCCTCCGGGTTGGCGGGCTGGTCGCCCCACTCGGGGTAGATGTTGGGCTCGTTCCATATCTGGTAGTAGCGAATGCGGCCCTGGTAGCGATTGACGACTGCCCACACGAAATCCCCAAAGTCGTTGGGGTCGTCGGGCGGCGCCATCGTCCATCCTGGCGCGTCACCCATGGACCGTGACCAGGCCGGGGGATTGTCTAGCCTAGCGATGATCTCAATGCCGTGCTGCTCGGCCAAATCCACGATCCGGTCGTATTTGGCCCAGGCACTTACGTTCCACTTGTGGTCCCAGAAATCCCCCTTGCCGGAGATCTCGATGTCTTCCCAGGGGAACTGCTGTCGGATCCAGCTAAAGCCCGCGTCCGCGATCATCGCGAGGGAGCGCTCGACTTTGGCGACCTCCGCCTCTTGTTCGAGGAAGGTGTTGACGCCATACGGTGGCAACCCGGTGTGCTCGATGGGCACCAGGGGGGCAGTGTTGGGAGCGGGCTGGGTGAGTCGCAAGTAGGCCAGTGCGAGCGTGCCCTTGATCTGCTCGTCGAGGGCCTCCTCGCCGGTCCATCCGGCCATGGCTTGCCGTAGCCGTCCGGCAAACGCCACGGTGATGAGGACAAGGATAAGCAAGAGCGCCGCTAGAGTGCGGCAACGCGCTGCCCAGCCATGCCATCTGTGGGAATCGTGCAGGTCACTCATGGCAGTATCTCGGTGACGGTTGGAGCAAGAGTTAGGAAGGGTCGCATGAAGCGCCTAGGCGTCATGGGGACGGCGGCGCGTGCTGCGGCGAGGCGGCTTGGCGCGAGCCATGCTACCCTCGTAGCGAGGTGCGTGTATGTCCAGCACCTGGCACACGTCACGGTTCTGAAATCGGGCCTTGAGACGTTCGTCGACGCTTCCCCAGTCGGCCGATCCGATGGTGATAACAGTTGGCAAGCGCGAGACATATCGGTAGTTCAGAATCTGGAGCAGCTTTTCCTCGGCCCAAGGTGTGGGGCTCTGGCTGCCCATGTCGTCGAGCACCAGGAAGAAGCAGCGCCGAATCTGGTCAAAGAGCTGATCATAGCTTACTGGGGCGTTAGGCTGGAACGTTGCCCTCAGGTGATCCAGGAGGTCCGAGACGACGACGAACAGGACTTTCTGCCCCGAGAGACTCACGCGGTTGGCGGCAGCGGCGGCCAGGTGCGTCTTGCCCACGCCAAAAGGTCCACGCAAGACCACCCAGTTGGGAGGCGTTGGGTCCTCTACCAGCCTAGTGAGGTGCCTCGCGACCTGACGCAGCTCGGCGGTCAGCTTGGGGTCGATCTCGTGCTGGCGCAGCGAGAAGGATTCGAACGTCATATCGGCATAGAGATTCAGACTTCCAAAGCTCTCGTTCTTGCCCATGGTGCGGAAATCCGCCGCATAGATGGGTAGGCTGGTCACCAGATCTTTGTCGCGCAACCGCGAGGCTAGCCGGGGATCCATGGATTCGATGCTTTGGTTGGTGGTGATGACGGTAGGGAGCTCGGCGTTGTACCGATAGTTCAGGATCTGGTAGAGCTTCTCGGTGGCCCAGGGCGTGGCGTTCTGGGTGCCTAGGTCGTCCAGGACTAGCAGCTCCACGCGCCGGACTTGCTCAAACCGGGCATCATAGCTAGTGGTGCTCGACGGCGCATAGGCAGCGCGGAGATAATCCAGAAGGTCCGGCACAACCACAAAGAGAACCGGGTGGCCCTGATTCAAACGCTTATTGGCAACGGCTGCCGCTAGATGCGTTTTGCCACAGCCATAGGTGCCGGTCAGCAGGAGCCAGCCTTCAGGGTGGTCAGCGTAGGTCTTGCAGGCCTCAACAGCAGAGCGCAGCGCCATGATGACCTCGCTCGAGCCCGGTGCATCGGTGACAAAGTTATCAAACGTTTGCTTGGCGAGATGTGCCAGGTTGCTGACCTCTCTCAGGCGAGCCAGACGCTGTTTGGCGCGAGCTTGCCGTCGGCAAACGCAGGGCATTGCCTTGCCGTAGCGCGGGTCCGAGACGGGAACGTCCAGGCGCACAAATCCAACGCCTCCGCAGATGGGGCACGGGGTCTGGGATTCTTTTTCGGGGGGTGAGTGATCGCTCATGTTCAGCGCCTTACTCGTCTTGATGGTCGGCCCGAGTCCCAGTTGCCATCATCCTTGCCATCGCGGGACCAGCGCTCTAGGATAGCTTCGATGTAGCGCCAGTGGCGCACATTGCGCTCTACGGCGATGCGGAAAGCGTCCTCGATCCACTCTTGTGGATAGTCGCGCGCAGCTTCCTTGAGTCGTTCGGCGATGAGAGGCTGCAGGAGCCCGATGTTCTGCTCATAGAGCTCATAGATCGTGGGTTGCGGCTCGATTGGCTTGGGCTCGCGCACAAAGCCGGGCCGTTCGAGTACCAGCGTTCCTGCCTTGACCTCTTTGACCGCCTTGCGCCCTTGGGGCGTGTTGACGAACAGGTACTGCTCTTCGCCCTCCTCGTCAGCGACGCATAATTTGAGAAGGCTGCCTCGCGCGCAAGCTTGGTCCACAGCAATGCGTATGGCTTCTTCGATGTCTCGGGCAACTGGCTGGGCAAGCGCCTGACGGAGCACGCTATCACGCAAGAGCTCCCGCATGGTCAGGTAACGTGGGTACCCGGTCTGGCGATTGAGGGACCAGAACATAAACAGTGTCAACACGAGCTCGTCACGCGTATCGATTGCCGGCAAAAGCTCGGTGAAGAACAGATCTGGGAGTGGCGTGAAGCGCGTTTTGCCTGCAGGGAAACCGGAGAATGATGTCATAGCGGCTCAAAGACATCGTCAAAGCCATCGCTCCCGACAAAATCATCGGGTGCTCGCGTCTCTAGGTCCGCGAAGCGCGTGTGGTTGGCATCAAAGTGCAGCGAGACGTGCCCGAGAGGACCGTTGCGGTGCTTGGCGATGATAATGTCTCGGATGTTAGCGCGCTCGGGATCATCGTCAGGATTATCCTGGTAGATGAACATGACGACGTCGGCATCCTGCTCGATAGAGCCACTCTCTCTCAAGTCGGAGAGCTTGGGTACGCGATCGGCGCGAGACTCGACCGCCCGCGATAGCTGCGAGAGGGCGACAACCGGGACCTTTAGCTCACGTGCCAGGCCCTTCAGAGAGCGCGAGATGTACGAGATCTCTTGGACGCGATTCTCACTCCGGCGATTGCCCCCGTGCATGAGCTGCAAATAGTCCACGATAACCAGATCGAGGTCATACTCGGCGGCCAGACGGCGGGCCTTGGTTCGCAGCTCCATGGGTGAGGGCGAGGGCGTATCGTCAATAAAGATCCGAGTCTTTGCGTACTTTTCGATAGAGAGGCTAAGTTGCTGCCACTCGATGCCCTCGATGCGCCCCAGGCGAAGCCGCTGCGAGTCGATGCCCGTGTCGGATGAGATCAGGCGTTGCGCAAGTTGCTCAGAGGACATCTCCAGCGTAAAGAGGGCAACAACAGCGTTATACTTGGTGGCCGCATTGGCGGCGATATGAAGGGCGAGGCTCGTCTTGCCGATGCCGGGTCGTGCCGCGATGATGACGAGGTCTGAGGGCTGCAAGCCTCCCAGGATCTGGTCCAGGCTAGTGAAACCTGTGGGCACGCCCAAGGGCTGATCGGCATGCTCCACAAGGAACTCCACCCGGCGATAGTACTCCTCGACGATCTCGCTCATTGGGCGGAGAGCCCTGCTGATCCTACGCTGCGATACGTCAAACAGAAGCTGTTCGGCTTGGTCAATGACTTCGTCTACGTCGTCGTGTTCCTCATAGGCGAGCGCGGCAATACCGCCCGCGGCGGCGATCAGGCGCCGCATGATGGCTGCCCGCTCGACGATGTGGGCATAATGCTCCACGTTGACGGACGTGGGGACGCTGTTGATCAGCGACGTGAGGTACGCGCCACCACCGACATGCTCTAGCTCGCCCATGCGCTCTAGCTCGTCCGCTACCGTCACAAAGTCAGCGGGCTGACGTCGCTCATGTAGCGCGCGAATGGCGCTGTAGATGGCACCGTGCGATTCCCTGTAAAAGTCGTCGGCTTCGAGAAAGCTGGCTACCTTGATGATGGCATCGGGATCGATCAGAAGGCTTCCGAGCACCGACTGCTCGGCTTCTATGTTCTGAGGCGGGAGCCTATCGGCGGCCATGGCTCACTCTCGATCGTCTGAATCAATGCTATCCAAGAGATCACGAAACACGCCGAGACTCTCGTCCGCACTCTCTGCCTTGGCTTCGCGGATCTCAGGAGAGGGATAGATGCCAGCCTCGTCCATGACGCTTTCCTCGGCATAGATGGGTACAGATGCCCGCACGGCTAGGGCGATGGCGTCACTGGGGCGCGAGTCAATCATCACCAGATCGCCATGGCGCTCGACGGCTAGGCGAGCGTAAAAGGTGTGCTCGCTGAGGTCGTTTACCTCGATGTACTGAAGCGTACCATCCAGCTTTGTGATGACGTTGTTCAACAGGTCGTGCGTCAGGGGTCGTGGCACTTTGGCCCCTTGAAGCTTGATGGCGATGGCTTCCGATTCGTGCATGCCAATCCAGATGGGCAGATAGCGCTCCTCACGGACCGCTTTGAGGAGAACCACACGATAACGTGACAAGAGACTATATAAGACCGCATAGACAGAGAGTTCGATCATGCGTCATGCTCTCCGCTTCCCATTGCTGCTGCCTACGATTATACCATGCAGGCAATGGTCTCACAACCGAGATCGGCTGGACTCTTGGCGTTGGCGGCTGAGCAGCAACCATTCGCCATGGCGCCGTGATCGCCGGCGAGCGGCGTATTGCCAAGAGCGGGGCAAGGCAGAAAGGAGCCGGCGCATGGGGCCGCGGTATGCGCAGTCATCCGATCGCGATGGGCTCTAGAGGATGCCAATGCGCCTTGGGCCGATGAGTAACGGGTGGGTCAGCAAGCTAGGGCCCCCACAAGCGGGCTCGCATCAAGATCAGAGTCAATCCCAGCCCACATACCAGGAGGTACTCGATGACATGACGTGGCCTTAGCCGGTCTCGCAAGGCGTGACGTAGTATGCCTATCATGGCATAGAATGATAAGAGCAATAGACCGCCTGCTGTGGCCGAAGTCGCCGTGCAGTAGTTGAGCGCCCACATGAACTGTCCTAGCAACATGCCTGTGGCCAGAGAGGCTCCAAGCGTTCTCCATGGAGTGGCGCCAAACGGATAGAGCAATCCCAGGGCGGACAAGCTACCCAAGACGGCTACGCTGGTGGCAGAGATCGCGCTACGCAGATGCGCTGCATGCAGCATAGTGAGGAGAGCGAGCAGCGCGACGTACGTGGCGAGATCCTCGAACAGATCGCTTGGCTGGTGATGGGCTGCACGTCTGCGATGCTCTGAGACCCTCATCAGTAGGCCCAGGCCGACTCCTCCGGCGATAGCAAAAGCTGCCCGCACGAGCGATGCCCTGAGGTTCGGCGCTACCTCCCACATGGCCACTGCCCATATCATCGGCAGGGCCCAGTGCGCTGCAAGTTCCAGAAGGGCCTGAAGGCCCCAACTCTCGCTAGAGAGGGGCCCGACCAGAGCTGCTGCGCCCACCAGCCCCGCCACAATGGCGGCGCCGAGAAGGTCGGCTCCCGCTTCCAGCGCAAGCTTGGAGCCCAGGAAACTGGCCGCAAACTCCCAGGTCGGTGTCCTGGCCAAAGGGGCGAAGGCAACCATGAGTGCGATGATCGCTGCAACGACAGCCTGAATCTCGCGCTGAGGCTGACGGCCTTTCACAATCTGATCCATAATGGGGTTATTCTAGACCTTGCCGGATTGATGGTCAATGTTTCAGGCGGTTGATCTCTTGACATGCCTCACAATGGCGCCCTAGAATAGCAGTCGGTGGGTTGGTAGCGTGCGAGAAGGAGCCCAGAGATGCGAACAGTGCCGATCGGTATCGCGATGCTCAATGATGAGCGCCCCCACGTTTGGCGGGAGAACAACCCCGCTAACGAGGCGGTGGTGCAAAAGTGGGCCGACATCATCCGTAATGGTTTGAAGAACGTAGACGGTTCGGTGCCGGAGGTGGTGGTTGCTTCCAAGATAGTGACATCCACGCGCATAGCGCAGGAGGTCGGTGAAGAACTACGACGCGCGGGGGTTCGTATTCTGGTCATGTGCTACAATGTGTGGGACTTTCCTTTCCTCACATGGCCTTTGGTCAATACCGTCGGTCGAGATGTCCCTATCCTCAGTCTGTCGAACAACAACGGCAAGTTCCCGGGGAACGTAGGGTTGCTGGCTACCGATGGCGCGTTGAGGCAAGCTGGTGTGCGAACGCACCGCGTTGTTGGCGATATCGATGATACAGAGACTCATGCGCAGGTGTTCGATTGGCTGCGTGGTGCTGAAGCTGTTGCCACCATGCGGAATGAAGTCTTTGGCATCTATGGCGGCCACTCGATGGGCATGGAGACGGGCTATTTCCATCTGGTACCCACCCTCAAAACGTTGGGTGTCACCGGGCGGCAGATTGACCAGCTCTGGTTGCTCAAGGTCATGGAGAACGAGGTCGACGAGGCCCAAGTCGAAAAGGGATTGGCGTGGTTTGAGGAGCTTTTGGGCGATCGCATTCTCTACGATGGCAAGATGCTGACGCGCGAAACTCTCAAGACGCAGCTACGCCTCTACCTGGCGATGAACCTAGTGAACGAGGATAAGGGCTTTGACTTCTGTGGGCTCAAGGGGCAGCGCGAGTTGACAGAGTATGTCTGCTTGGGAGATGTGGCAGAGATGCTCATGAACGACCCCTACGACTGGAACGGGCCCAAAGAGCCCATCGTTTGTGCCACGGAGGCCGATGCTTACGCCGCCCTGACCATGCAAGTGCTCAAGTACGTTACGGGTGGGCTACCATCACTCTTTATGGATGTGCGGCTCTATCTGCCCGAGATGGGACTCTGGGACTGGTGCAACTCGGGGAATCATGCTTCCTGGTATGCGAACCAGAGCTTTGACCCAGCCGTGAACATGGCCAAGGTGCATCTGCACCCGGCGCTCGAGTTCTACTTCAAGGCGGGTGGCGCCTCGGTCGAGTTCGACGCCAAGCCTGGGCCGATGACCTTCGCACGTCTGGGTCTTTGGGACGACAAGCCGTTCATGGTGATCATAAAGGGCGAGAGCGTGGACTTGCCTGCAGAGGAACGGGCTCGCATCAACGCCATGACCGATCCCACATGGCCTCATGTGCATGCCAGACTGTCTGCGTCTTTCAAGGAATTCCTTGAGGTGTTCCCCTGCAACCATGTCTTAGGCACGGCAGGGGACAGAGTGCGGGCGCTGACTATGGCATGTGAGATCGCCGGCATCACGCCGGTGATCCTCGGTCCAGAAGGCGAGGACAGGATCGCGCCCATTTGGGAACGGATTCGTTAGACGGTGCATACAAGACGCGGCGGGGTATCAGTTCCCCGCCGCGCTGGTGTCTCTTGGGCTCAGGCCCTCACGGAGTGACTTTGACAGGTATCTTCAAGATGGTGGCAAAAGCGGTGGACTGCGTTCGCCGCAATCATGCTTTGGAGCACGCCACCATGCACATGCTGGCGCCGATTGCGGGAAGTGCCCGCCTGGCTGGCTGCACGGTGGGTGATGGTTTTATTCTGTTGGGCTCCGTGCGCACGGAACTCGTCGAGGTGGCTACTGCGCACGCGCTGCGTTCGCTGCCAGCAAATCCAAGCCTGGCCGTGCATCCTCGCTGTGGTACTAACATCGCCGTGGCAGGGTTGCTGGCGGGAGGGTTGTTATCGCTAGCAGAGCTGCCTCGTTCGCGGGGCTTTCGAGCTTGGGTCTTGCGCATTGCGGCGCTCTGCATGGCTGCGCTGCTAGCTCGGCCTGCAGGGCTGTGGGCGCAGCGTCACATCACGACGTCCGGTCAGGTGGAAGGGATGCGTATCGCCGCGATCCAGCCATTGCGTTGGGGACACTGGACCTTGCATCATGTCGTGACGCATTACGACGGGTAACCTATCGATGTTCTACGTCTTGCACGGCGACGAGGAGTATCTGAAAGCCGAGCGTGTGGCGGATTTGAAGTCACGCGTGGCTGGAGATGCTGCAGGTGGTCTCAACGTCAGCGAACTAGATGGCCGCAGCACGACGGTGGTCGAGGTACTGAACGCCGCCCGCGCGATGCCATTCCTGGCGGAGCGTCGCTTGGTCATCGTCTACGGGCTTTTGGGCTACTTGGCAAAGGAGGAGCAGAGCCGCGCTGAAGAGCTAGAGTCCTTGGTGGAAGGCCTCGAGGATCTGCCCGAGACTGCACGCCTCTTGCTCGTTGAGGATACCAAGCTCCCAGCTAACCATCCAGTGGTCAAGCTCGCCGCCCGCTCTGAGGTTGGCCATGAGCTCACCTACAGCAAGCTGGAGGGGCCCAAGCTGGAGGCGTGGGTGACGTCACGCGCCCAGTCGAAAGGCCCAGGGATCACTGGCTCGGCCGCCAGACTACTGATCCGGGACACAAGGGGAAATCTGCGCCAGCTTGATAACTGGCTGGAGGTGCTGGCGGCGTCGGTAGGCTATAGCCGCCCCATCGATGATGACGCTGTACGTGAGCATGTGCCGGTAGCCCGCGATGCGGAGATCTTTGAACTGGTGGATAGCATCGGATTGCGCCAGGCCGACCGCGCGCTGGAGCAAGTGCAGCTTCTCTTGGACGAGGGCTATCATCCCCTGCAAATGCTGGCCATGATCGCGCGGCAGACGCGGATGCTGATCACGGTGTCGGAGCAGAGCCGGCGTCGGGTTGCCCCACCTGACATTCTCAGGCAGCTCGGGCTGCGCACTGTTTATACGGGGCTCTACCGCAAGTTGCATGAGCAGAGCAGGCGCTTTGGCTTGGCAGAGCTGGAGCATCTGCAGCGCGAGGTCGTCGCGTTAGACTATGCTATAAAAACGGGTCTGGTGGAGCCTGAGGTGGGCTTACAGATATTGGTGGTGCGGGCGTGTGCCAAGCTTGTCCCCGAGTCTTCCTAGCCTACCAGCGTAGCAGCTTTTCGCGGACGCGCTGGGCGAGCGCGATCTCTTGCTCATCGCCGCAGCCGAGATCGAGGTAGAGCTGGCAGGGGTGCACAAGGTTAATGCCGGGAGCCGCGGTTTGCATACCCCAGAAGACGCTCTCGTCGTATGGGCTAAACACAAAGATGTACGTGTCTCCCCGCTCTTCCTCCAAGCCTAGTGCCGTGGCCACGTCGTCCGGCACGCCGTTCCAGTAAAGCGCTAAGCGATATGGGGAAACTTCGCTCGGAAGATAAGAACAAGCCGCTGACCAGAGCGTCAACGCGTACCGATCGACGTCGCTGGTGAATGCTCGGCGCAGTTTGCTGAGAAGGTTGCCGGCTGACTGATCCGAACGGAACACGCGGAAAACGCTGCGATGGATGTCATAGGCCTGGGCCCAGCTTTCAATGAGGCCCCCTGGATCAAAGAGCTGCAAGCCGTCGCGGCTCTTGACGACGAGACGATCCTCGGCGAGCGTCGTGGTGACCATACTGGCGAGGCCGAGGCTGATGTTCGCCTCGCTGGCTAGCTCGCGCATTCGCCAACGGCGCCGTGGATGGAGGAGCAATGTCCGAGCTACGCGTTCAGCCTTGCCTTCGAAGGGGGCGTGGACGCTGCTGCTGGGTGCTGACTCGGGCTTGTGCCGCTCGACTACGTAGAAGATGCCATTGCCCTCTATGTGTGCGTTGCCGGTGAGATCAAGCCAGCCGACTCTTGCCTGCTCACAGGCTCGGCGCCCCTCGGGGCTCATCTGAGGCGCCAGAAGCGTGGGCATCAGGCCTTTGGCGCGCGCTTCTTCTTGAGGCAAGCGGCCCAACGCACGAAGCACGGCTTGCTCTCCTCCTTCGCCCACGGCCAGAATGTCGAGCGAGACAGTAGCCGATTCGCCGAGCTGGAGCTGAAGCTGTAGTCGAGCGGGCCCGATGCCGCCGCTGCTGACACGTCGCATGCTGCGGAAGGCCAACCGGGGGTACAGCTTGTCGAATTCATGTAGGAAACGTGAAAGGACGTCTGCCTGACGCACTATTACCTCCCGGGCCTATTCTGCCGTCAGTTGCGCATCGTGGCAAGTCGGTGGCGGTCTGGTGGAGCGGTTGGTTGCGATGAGGAGGGGCTATGCGGGTCGTATCGGTGGCTGAGATGCAGTTGGCGGAGCGTGCGGCGAATGAGAGCGGGCTCTCGTATGACGTCATGATGGAGAATGCCGGCCGGTCTGTCGCTCGTGCCGTATCCGAGGTGGCCAAGTCGGTGTGGGAGCGCGTGCTGGTGCTGGTGGGGCCTGGTAACAATGGCGGCGATGGTCTGGTGGCCGCGCGGTATCTCTGGCGTTGGGGCTATCGAGTCACCGTCTATCTGTGGAAGCGTCCCCAGCGAGATAACGATCCAAATCTGTCCAGATTGTCCCGCTTGCCAATCCCGCAGCTGCGGCAGGAGCATGATCCCGATGGTGCAACGCTGCGCCAAGCCCTTCAGCAGCATGATATCTGGGTGGATGCGCTGCTAGGTACGGGCGCTAAAGGACCGTTGCGCGACCCGTTGCCCCGGCTGCTTGGGCTGGCGCGTGAGGTGCGAGAGGGACGGCGTCGCTTGCAGACTGGCGAGCTAGGGGAAACCCCGCGGCCGCTGGTGGTGGCTGTCGATACCCCAAGCGGGGTGGATTGCGACACGGGGCAGGCCGATGAGGCCATCATGCCGGCGGACCTTACGGTGACGTTCGCTTTGCCAAAGCGCGGTCTCTACCGTTTCCCGGCGGCGGGACTGGTGGGAAAGCTGCAGGTGGCGGATATAGGTCTCCCCGAGCGGTTGCTGGGCCCTGGGCTCCAGGTTGCTGAGGACAGCATGGTCGGGCCTAGGTTGCCTCAAAGGCCGCCGGATGGCCATAAGGGCACGTTCGGCACCGTGTTGGTGATTGCGGGGTCTCGACGCTACTGTGGCGCGCCGCGACTAGCGGCACTCGCGAGCGCGAGGGCGGGTGCTGGCTTGGTGACACTGGCAGTACCTGAGTGTATCTACCGGGTGGTGGCAGGGAGCGTGATGGAGCCAATCTTCGCGCCGCTGCCGGACGATGGCGAGGGGTTCGCAGGTGGTAGCAGCAAGCAGTTGATCGATGCCCTAGAGCGGGCAGACGTCGTGTTGGCGGGTCCTGGTTGGGGACAATCGCTGGAGCGAGCGCGTTTCCTGGATGAGCTGCTCGCGCTGGTCTCGGGAAGTTCAGCTCGCGTTGTGCTTGATGCCGATGGCCTGAACCTGCTGGCCCAGCGCGAGGGCTGGTGGCGGGAACTGCCAAACCAGACGATCCTGACCCCGCATCCTGGCGAAATGGCGCGTCTGGCCGACTGCTCGGTCGCGGAGGTGCAGCGGCATCGAGTGGCGGCGGCGCACAAGGCAGCTTCTCACTGGGGTTGCACGGTTGTGCTCAAGGGGGCCTTCACCGTGATCGCCGACCCCGATATGGACGAGGTGCTCATGCCCTTTGCAAACCCCGCTCTGGCATCTGGTGGGACGGGCGACGTGCTAGCGGGCGCAATTGCGGGATTGTGGGCACAGCAAGACGACAGGTACGCCGCCGCTCTATGCGGAGCGTACCTGCATGGTCTCGCCGGAGAGATGCTGCGCGAACGTCTCGGGGAGGCGGGCCTGCTAGCTGGCGATCTCCTTGGCACGTTGCCCATCGCACGAGCGACGCTCGCTCAATCGCGGAGCTAGTTTCCTCGGGATGGAGAGGGTCGGACTATGCCTCTGAGCTTTCGCCCGTCAGCTCGACAGCATCATCGCCTTGCTCGTCGAGCTGCGACAGCAACTCTGCCTTGCGCTGTGCGGCTGCCTTTTGTCCCTCGTCGATGGCCTCTCGCAACCGCTTCTTTTGCTCGTCTAGGAAGGCCTGGCTCTTTGCGCGGATCGTCTCTGCCTGGTGGGTGGCTTCCTCGGATAGCTCGTTAGCCTGTTGCTTCAGCTCTATGCTCTTCTGCCTGATATAGTCGCGGGTCTCATCACCACTCTGTGGTGCGAACAGCAGGGCGACGGCCGCGCCTGCCAGCGCCCCAACAAAGAAACCTGTGAAGAACCCGCCAGAGCCTCTCTCGCTCATGCTAGACCTCCTTCTGGGGCCGTTCCGATGTTGGTGTGTCGACTGCTCCATCGTGGCCAAGCTTGCGACGGATGCCTACGAGGGTGCGAAGTGCCTGCATGGTGCCGCTGGTATAGCTGGACACTTGGACAAGTGGCTTGACCACGCTTTCGCTCATGACGTTGGCGGTACCGCGCATCGTGCGTGCTGCGTCATTTGCTGCCTTGAGCATCGGAGAGATCTCGTCGCGTAGCAGCGATACGAGCTTGCGAATCTGGCCCAAGGTGACGAGTAGCAACACGCCGATGACAATGGACTCTATTGCCAAGACCACAATGGCCAGATCCCGCACGGCTTCGAGCGCCATATGGCTCCTCCTCGATCAGACTGTGTGTGCCTTGTGCGCGGGGCCAACATCTTTTGATTATATCACAGCTTGACGAGGCGTGCAACGCTCCGTGCTCTCTGGTTCTACGTCAAGAAGTGTGGTATTAGCACGGCGCCGCAGCATAGCTGGCTG